>DASVAM010000301.1:0-2223 GCA_036376375.1 Chitinophagaceae bacterium | reverse complement strand
TCATGTAATTCATATAACATGCTCAGACTTACTGAAAACTTGTTCCGAAAAGATCCTTTCGTAAAATATATCGATTATTACGAGAGAACCTTGTACAATCATATTTTATCAACTCAGCATCCCGTACATGGTGGCTATGTTTATTTTACACCTGCCCGTCCTCAACACTATAGGGTGTACTCCTCCCCTAACCAGGGAATGTGGTGTTGTGTTGGCAGTGGAATGGAAAATCATGGCAAATACAATTTGCTTATTTATACCCACCAACAAAACTCTCTGTACCTAAATCTTTTTATTGCTTCAGAATTAAACTGGAAGGAAAAAGGGGTAAAGATTAAGCAGGAAAATAATTTTCCTTATGAGGAAAAGACAAAACTGACAATCACCAACGGTGCTGCTGAGTTCAGCTTAATGATACGTTATCCATCATGGGTAAAAGAAGGCACTTTGAAGATATCTGTAAATGGCAAACCGATTTCCTTTTCAAATCTGCCATCGTCTTATATCTCTGTCAAACGTCAATGGAAAAAAGGAGATGTGCTGGAAATCTTATTGCCGATGCAAACGACTATCGAACACCTGCCCAACCTGTCTTCTTATATCGCCTTTATGCGCGGCCCGGTATTGCTTGGAGCAAAAACGGGCACAGAAGACTTGAAAGGATTGATAGCGAATGATAGCCGTTGGGGCCATATCGCCGGTGGAAAAAAAATACCTCTCGACCAGGCACCTCTCATCGTTGAGAATAATATTTCAACTATCGGATACAAGCTGCAACCGGTAACCGGTAACCCTTTATCATTTAGACTTACCGGGATAAAACTTATTAATCCGGTTGATGTGGTGCTGGAACCGTTTTATAAAATACACGATGCCCGCTACCTGATGTACTGGATGGCCCTGTCTGAAAAACAGTACCAGTCACACATTGATTCAATTGCTGCAATTGAAAAACAAAAACTTGACTTGCAGAAAAGAACCATTGATTTTGTTGCACCCGGTGAGCAACAACCGGAGGCTGACCATGTCCTGCAACATTTCAGTTCAAGAACCGGAAATTTCAATGATGAATTCTGGAGAGATGCAAATAATAGTGGCTGGTTCAGTTATAATCTTTCTACAAATAGTGAAACTGATCTGGCTTTACACGTCCGCTATTGGGGCGCTGAATGGGGAAGCAGGAAATTTGACATTTATATAGATGAAGAAAAGCTGGTAACAGAAGATAATACCGGTCGCTGGAATCAATCCGCTTTTCAAAATATAGAATATCAGATCCCGGAATCCATGGTGAAAGGGAAAAAGAATGTGCGGATAAAATTCCAGGCATTGCCGGGTAATACAGCCGGAGCCGTTTATTACTTACGGCTTGTAAAACAAAAAAAATAAATTGATGAAAAGAACGAAGCAGTGTATCGCACTCACTTTATTTCAATTCTTATTTATCATCTCATGGGCGCAACAACCTGTGTCTATACAGGTAGATGTCACAAAGCCGATTGGAGAAATGGTTCCCTTCTGGTCATATTTCGGATATGATGAACCAAATTATACCACAAGAAAAGACGGACAAAAGCTGCTGACTGAACTGACGCAGTTAAGCCCTGTTACAGTATATGCAAGAACGCATAACCTGCTCTCTTCAAAAGGAAATAGTCCCGGTCCCGACCTGAAATGGGGTTATACTGATACGTATAAAGAAGATAACAATGGCAATGCGATTTATGACTGGACAATTATTGACAGCATTATAGATACTTATATACAACGTGGCATCAGGCCACTGATGGAAATCGGTTTTATGCCAAAAGACCTTTCATCCAAACCTGAACCGTATGAACATAGATGGAGTAAAGGAGGAAATTTATGGACCGGGTGGACCTACCCGCCAAAAGATTATAACAAATGGAGAGAGCTGGTTTATCAATGGGTGAAACATTCTATTGAGCGATATGGAAAAAAGGAAGTAACAACCTGGTTGTGGGAAGTGTGGAATGAACCCGATATTCCTTACTGGTCGGGAACATTTGAAGAATATTGTAAGCTGTATGATTATGCTGCGGATGGCTTAAAAAAAGCATGTCCTGAATGCACCATTGGCGGGCCGCATACTACAAGTCCGCGGAGTGATAAGGCTTATAAATATTTAACTGATTTTATTCAACATTGTCTGCGGGGTAAAAATTATGCAACGGGAAAAACAGGAACGCCATTACAATACAT
>DASVAM010000300.1:0-6044 GCA_036376375.1 Chitinophagaceae bacterium | reverse complement strand
CAAAAGAGATCACTAAACAAACGATCAGCATATAGCGATTTACTTTATAAAATGTTTCGCGCCGAAGCAATAGTTTATAAAAAGCAAGGCAGGCAAGGAGGATCACGGCAACGTTGATGATATATGGCAGGTTCATGATTTATCCTTTTTGATCATGTCAAGAATTTCAGACAATTCGGTTTCACTCAGGTTTTGTTCTTTGGCAAAGAACGCCAGCATGCGTGGGTAGGAGTTATCAAAATACTTTTGCACGATGTCTTTCATATCATGCTTCTGGTATTCTTCTCTTGAAACTTTTGGGAAGTAGCGATACACATTCCCCACTGCTTCATGATCAAGGAAACCTTTTTCTTCCAGGATCTTCACCATGGTAGCAACGCTGTTATAATGTGGTTTGGGTTCAGGCAGGTGAGGGATCACTTCTTTTATGAATGCATGACCAAGGTCCCAGTACACCTGCATGATCTGTTCTTCTCTTTTTGCTAATTTTTTCATTTTGTTGATAGTTCGTGTTAATCGGTCTTGACGCAATCTACTACTAATTGATTAGGAGACAAACTAATTTTTTAGGAGAGGAGCATGGTTAAGTTCGTTTCGGCCATGAAACGAGTTCATTTTGATCCAGTTAGACTGTTAAATATTTTTTTATCCGATGGCCTGTATAACGGATGAACGGAATGTAATTTCAAATATTGGGGGGTGTTTGAATATCTTATGATCATGCGTAACCGGCCCGATCAGTGAAGGCAATCAATTCAAAATTTATCCCGCTGCTATCAATGCTACATTCATCATAATAATTATGGGTTGATCATAATGTGTGCACCGTGAGTTCCCGGATCCATGATCCACGGCATACCATTGGCGGATGGTTTTTCCGGTAAGCCTGTACTGACCGCCGTGGCATAAGGAATATAGATCACATAACGCAGGTAACCATTTTTCACGTCACCCGTGGAAGGATCAAACTCTTCATCTTTGGCAGAATAAACATATAATGCTGCCGGTTCCTTCGGCATTGGCAAGGTGCCTGCCTTTACTTCTTTCTCACGTTCATCAAATAACTGCTGATTTTTAATGCCCTGCTTTCTCAGGTCACGACCCCTTTGCATGAAAGGCTCGAGGTCCTTAACATAACAGGCAACAGAAAAACCGGGTTCATCAGGATTATCAGCAAGGCAAATCATTTCATTTGTTCCCTGTCTTAATAGGATAAATTGTTTATCGGCAGAATAACCGTACACGGTGCATCCGTCTTTCTTTTCTGTTGGGGCGGCTAATAATGCTGATTTTATTTGAATGGCCGCAGATGGTATTCCATTTTTAGACGGCGATGATTCTTTTTTAGAATCACATCCGTGCAAAAACGTGATCATGGTAATAAATAAAAGGATCGCTTTCATGTTAATTGGTTGAGTTGAAAAATTAAATCAGGATATAATCAAGAGATACGAATTCAAAATCCATCATGACCTATTCAACGTTTCGGCTGTTTTTCATAAATGGTTTTAGCAGATCAATAGGAACCGGGAAAATAGTTGTTGAATTATTTTCAGTAGCAATTTCACGAAGTGTCTGCAGGTAACGCAGTGTTAATGCACTCGGCTCGCCGGCAAGGATCTTTGCCGCATCGGCTAATCGTTGTGAAGCCTGGAATTCTCCTTCCGCTGCAATTACTTTACTCCTGCGTTCTCTTTCTGCTTCGGCTTGTTTGGCCATGGCTCTTTGCATTTCCTGTGGCAGGTCGATTTGTTTTACTTCTACATTCGAAACCTTTACGCCCCATGGATCCGTTTGTGAATCGATGATCTGCTGCAGTTTATGATTGATCTTTTCCCGTTGTGAAAGAAGATCGTCCAGTTCCGATTGGCCCAGTACGCTGCGCAACGTAGTTTGAGAGATCTGCGAAGTAGCGGTTAAGAAATTTTCAACCTGTACGACTGCTTTCTGTGGTTCAATGACACGGAAGTAAACCACGGCATTTACTTTCACTGAAACATTATCCGATGTAATAATATCCTGCGGAGGTACATCCAGTACTACTGTACGCAGACTCACCTTTACCATCCTGTCGATTACCGGAATCAATAAAATAAGACCCGGTCCCTTCACGCCGTCGCCCCCGATCAAACGTCCCAGCCGGAAAATAACTCCACGCTCATATTCACGCAATATTTTTATAGCGCTGAACAGTATAATTGCAACGAACAAAATAATGACGAAGATTACAGTGGGAAACTGTTCCATAATTTCTTTTTTAGCTGTTATTAATTTTTTCAACAAGAAGTTTCAGGCCCTTCATTTGTTTTATCCGAACTTTTTCTCCTTTATTAATTGTACCACCCAGCGACTCTGCATTCCATATTTCCCCCTGTACTTTTATCGTTCCCATCGGTGACAATGCTTCCATCACTTCACCGGTGTCTCCCACTAATCCTTCGATACCGGTTACCACTTTCCGTCGTTGTGCCCTGATACCAAAGCCGACAATAAGTAAAAAGAAAAGTGCAGACACAATCGTTGCGCCAATGATCACACCCCGGGAGATCTTCACCATCTCCAGCGAAGAATTGGATTTGATCAGCATCATAGAACCCAGGAAAAGCGAGATCACCCCTCCTATGGCCAGCAGGCCATGACTCACAATTTTTATTTCGAGCAGGAATAATATCACTGCGAACACTATTAAAGCAAGTCCTGCATAATTGATGGGCAATGTATGCATCGAATACAAAGCAAGTATAAGCGCAATGACACCCACGATGCCCGGGAGTATAGAACCCGGGTTATATAATTCGAATATCAGTCCATACATTCCAAGGAGGAATAAGATATAGGCGATATTCGGATCACTGATAATATCCAGTATCTTTTCCCACACACTCATTTTATGTTCTTTCACGACCGCGGACGTCGTTTGCAGAGTTTTGGTACCGGAAGTTAATTCTACGGTCCTGCCATTGATCAAGGTGAGTAATTCAGCTTCGCTTTTAGCAATGATGTCAATCGCTGAATCTTCCAGTGCTTCTGTTTCTGAATAAGAAAAGCTTTTACGAACGGCATTTTCTGCCCATTCAATATTACGATGTCTCTTTTTCGCAATGGTTCTTATAAACGCGGCGGCATCATTCGTTGCTTTTTCATTCATCGTACTGTCCATTTGATTCTGCAGGGTCACCGGGTGGGCAGCTCCGATATTAGTACCGGGTGCCATCGCCGCAATATGGGCAGCCAGTGTAATAAAAACACCTGCCGAACCGGCATGTGCTCCATCTGGTGAAACATATACCACCACGGGTACCGCCGAGGCCAGTATATCGCTTACAATGACTCTGGTTGATTTTAATAAACCGCCGGGTGTATTGAGATGAATGATGATGCATTCTGCTTTTTCACGGGTAGCTTTTTCAATACCGTTACGAATAAAATCTGCCGACGCAGGATTAATGCTCCCGTCAATCTTGACGGAGATCACCGTTTGTGCATCAATAACAGGTTGAAATAAAAATAGAAATAGACAATATGATAAGATATGCTTCATATGAAGCCTGTCCTCCGGTCAGCAGGCGAGGTTGAAAAACCCTATCTGTAAGTTACTGAAATCAGCGGAGAATGGATGATAAATAAAGAACCGCCGGGTGTCTCCATTTGTTTTTTTAACCACGGCGACATTGAGTTCACAGAGAAACACAGAGATTTTCTCCGTGCAACTTCGTGTCACTGTGTCTCCGTGGTTTAATTTTGATTTCAGACTGAGACAGTCCTAAGAAACGTCCTACTTTGATGCGCTATTCCCCTTCTAACCTTCATAGCAGCGAGGAATGGAAAAAATTTGTCTGTCATGCTCAACTTGTCGAAGTATGTTAATAAGCCTTATTAAAACTTCTTCTTTGCATTTTACCAGCGCTGTCGATAAAATCTCTTCTAACCTTCTGTTTCCTGATAAGACTATCAGCCTTGGGCGTCCATTTATAAAAAGGACGAAGCATGGCCGGCGCCACATCATTAAGGCTGTTGATGGTTTGTAAAAGATAATGCACCCTTTCATCATCAACCGTCGGATTGATTTTTATGGGGAACGTCGCTAACCGCATCCTTTTAATGACCGACTTCGATAACCATCGTGCCAATGGAAATTGTAAGGTCGTGTCGCTGGGCTCCGTTAACAGGTCATTCTGTATTTGTCTTTCGATCTTCCGCTTTTTCGGATCTGTTTGCGCGGAAACTGAACCTGTATCCTTGATGATCTTATTGTTTAACCTGATCGTAAAAAATTTAAGTCCGTTCACAAACTTTGCTTTCTCTTCGAAGTAGGAAGCGCTTCCTTCAAATGGCTGACTCGTTAATGCTTTCAGCGGTAGTGTAAGCGGCAGTTCGGATTTAACTGTTTTGTAAAGATTTTTTTCTCCTGATCCGTTCTTGAAATACATAATATAGATCTCGCATTCATTCTGAAGAAAATCTCTCTCCAACGCAGCAGTCAGGCTGGTATAGACGTCCAGTGTAGTTTTCAACCCGGAATTTTCATGATAGCCGCCGTCAACAAAGCTTCCAAGACTTTCGATATAGGCAGGGGCACTGAAGCCGGGAAATAATTCGCTGAGGTTACATGCCTGGCCGAGTGAAATATTTCTTCTGTGCCCGTCACAGTCATTATTGTCTTTATGCTTACAAACAGAATTTTCATAGATATACCCAGCGATATCGATCGCGTCGTTAAAAACACTGTCGGTAAGCTTTACAGGTGAAATGATACTGCGGCGGCCATCATTGCTCCTGCAGGAATTAATAAATACCAAAGGCCGGTCCCTGAATTCCAAAGAACCATTATCCCGGTGATAAAAGCAATTCATAAAATCCCTGCACAAAATTCTTTCACTGGTTGGAATGCCGGGCTTGTCAGCCGGCTTTGTTTGTTTTAAAATCCGTTGCGCTGCCAGTTGTGTGTAGTATGATTCTTCATCCTGCAAAAGACTATTCCTGTCTGTTTCAAATTTTCCAAATGGTATTAATGTTTTCCATAGATCCGTTAACATCATTCCTTTTACCGAGCTTCCGACAAAATTGTTGGAGTAAACTTCCAATGGAAAATCAAGCCAGCCACTGTCGATCTCCTTTTTACCTTCCGTCATGTCCCAGAATGTAAAAATAGTGCTAAGACCCACCGAGCTTCCTGATACGGTCGACAGTGAAAAAATATGTTCTCTGAATTTTCCCCTTGTGTAAAAATCAAAGTTGATAAGGTTCTGGCTTAGCCAGAAACCGGCTCTTGAACCGCCACCTTCACCGCTGACCAATATGATCGGGTAAGATTTCCCACTGTTATTTGCAATGATCTTTTTCTTTAGTATTTCGTAGCGCTGTTCAAAGGTCATTCTTCCTCCTCCCTTTAAAATACTCGTATCGCCGATCTTTGGATCATAATGCGAATCCAGCGCATAATGACTCACATTAAAATTGACCTTGTCGCTGAAAAAGAACACACCCAGGATGAACATGACCGAGAGCATCGCGATAAATTTTCCCTGTGGCTTCAGGTTGATCGCATAAACGGCCAGGTCGATCATAAAAACGTACAAAGAAAAAATATACAACATAATCGATTCAGGTGCGAGATTCAGTGTGTAATCTGAAAAGAACCAAATGGTCAGCGCCACATGAACGAGGAAAACAAACGTATAGATCGAGCTATTTATAATATACCTGGTAAAAGGATTTTTATTATTGTGATCGGACTTTTGATGCTCGCGGAGAATGTTAAAATCAACTTCATGAAAAATAAAATGAAGAAGAAAAGCAAAAAGATAAAGTATAACTGTTAATACGATCTTGGCTTCGTTATAGGTTTTTTCAAATATGAGGGTGAAATAAATAATGGCAGCGATAAACAACGTGCTGGTTATACCGATAAATAACCATCTTGTTGCTTTCTTTTCTACGCGTTTGTTGAATTGATAGAGTAGCCAGATCTGTAAAACAGATACTCCAAGAAATATCCAGTTGGTACCGGGCTGATTAAAGAGCACTGAGGCGAGCAACCAAAA
>DASVAM010000433.1:0-7830 GCA_036376375.1 Chitinophagaceae bacterium | reverse complement strand
ACTAAGATAAGTATTGACACGCAAAACCAATAACTTCGCACGTTTAATCTGGCTAAATAAATTTAGCGATATTATGATATATCCCGCGGTTTACCTATTTTAGCAGCCCCGACGAACCTTCCACTATTAAAAATCCAGTTTTTTATGAAGCCTGAATATATGGGATGAACAGTCCACAGGAATTGTATCCGATGTATTTAACTAAACAAGCCTGAGTATGAAGATATTTTGTATTGGCCGTAACTATGTAGCTCATGCCAAAGAATTAGGTAATGAGGTACCAGATGAACCGGTGGTTTTTATGAAACCAAAGAGTGCCCTGCTTCAGCCGCACACTCCTTTTTACTATCCCGAATTCACCAACGACCTGCAATACGAATGCGAGCTTGTATTGCGCATCAGTAAAAACGGAAAATATATCCAGGATAAATTCGCAAGTAAATATTATGATGCGGTGACAACGGGCATCGATTTTACAGCAAGGGATATTCAAAACGAACTGAAGGCAAAAGGACTTCCGTGGGAAAAGGCAAAGTCCTGGGACAATTCAGCCGCGATCGGTAAGTGGATCACATTTGCGTCGATCAAGAATAAAAAAGATATTAATTTCTGCCTATATAAGAATAAGGAGCTGGTTCAGCAAGGCAACAGCAACCTTATGATCCATGACTTTGATAGTATTGTCGCCTATATTTCCAATTTCTTTTCTGTTAACATCGGCGACCTGGTATTTACCGGAACTCCCGCAGGAGTAGGGGAATTGGTTGTTGGAGATGAACTGGAAGCTTTTATCGAAGATGATTCCCTGCTGTCATTAGAAATTAAATAACATTTCAGACCAAAACCAATAACAAGACACCTGGGTTGAAACCGGGTGTCTTTTTAATTTTCACATAAAGTTGTACAGCTTATTTTTGCCCATTAGCTTGCCACTATGATCGAAAAAGAAATTTTACTGAAGGCATTCCGGCTGATGTGTTTTGCAAAATCGATGGCAGAAACCTATGATGCTAACAGGCAGATCTGTAAATATGTCCATTCTACCTCACGCGGGCATGAAGCGATACAACTGGCAACGGCTTTTCATTTAAAAAACTGCGATTACGTCAGTCCTTATTACCGTGATGAAAGTCTGTTGCTCGGTCTTGGTTATTCTCCTTTCGAGTTAATGTTGCAGCTCCTGACAAAAGCTGACGATCCTTTTACCGGAGGACGATCTTACTATTCTCATCCTAATTCAAAAGAAAAAGACAGGCCCAGGATCATTCATCAAAGCAGCGCTACCGGTATGCAGGCAATACCCACCACCGGTGTTGCTCAGGGAATTCACTACCTGGAAGAAATTAATTCTCCCTTGCTATTAAAAACGGAAACGGGAGAATTGCCTGTTGTTATTTGTTCACTTGGAGACGGAAGTGTAACCGAAGGAGAGGTAAGTGAAGCTTTTCAGTTTGCGGTATTGAGGAAATTGCCGGTTATTTATCTCGTACAGGATAATGATTGGGGCATTAGTGCAAAGGCAGAAGAAACAAGGGCGATGAATGCTTATGAGTACGCGGACGGGTTTAAAGGCTTAAGTAAGGTACAAATTGACGGGACGGATTTTACCCATTGTTATAAAATAATGGGTAATGTGATCAATGAGGTCAGAAAAAGCAGGAAACCATGGCTGGTACATGCAAAAGTTCCCTTGCTCAATCATCATACGAGCGGAGTAAGAAAGGATTTTTACCGAAGTGAGGAAGATCTTGAAAAAGATGCGAAAGATGACCCATTTCCTAAGTTGAAAAAGTTATTGATCGAAAACGGGATCGGCACCGATGCCCTGGAAGAATTAGAAATGAATGCAGCCGAACTTATAACCGCTGATTTCATGAAAGCTTTAAATTCTCCGGAACCAGATCCCGATAAAGCAGCTGAATATGTTTTTGTGCCTACCACGGTGAATGAAGAGAAAGGAGATCGAAATCCTGCAGGTAAGGAAAAAGTAATGATGGTTGATGCAGCCCTGTTTGCTATCCGGGAATTAATGGAAGATCATCCGGAAAGTATTTTTTTTGGACAGGATGTTGGGCGCAGGCTGGGCGGTGTCTTTCGTGAGGCGGCCACACTTGCTGAACAATTCGGCGATCATCGTGTCTTTAATACGGCCATCCAGGAAGCATATATAATTGGCTCTACTGTTGGACTAAGCGCGGTGGGAGTGAAGCCTATTGTTGAGGTACAATTTGCCGATTATATTTATCCCGGGCTGAATCAACTGGTTTCCGAGATCTCTAAATCATGTTATTTGAGTTGTGGCAAATATCCTGTCTCAACGATACTGCGTGTTCCTGTTGGCGCTTATGGAGGTGGTGGGCCTTATCATAGCGGTTGTGTTGAAACGACATTGCTTTCAATAAAGGGAATTAAGATCGCTTATCCTTCGAATGCTGCCGATATGAAAGGATTGATGAAGGCAGCTTTTTATGATGGCAATCCGGTAGTAATGCTTGAACACAAAGGTTTGTATTGGAGCAAAGTACCCGGCACAGAAGATGCAAGATCAATTGAGCCTTCAAGGGATTACATGCTTCCGTTTGGAAAGGCAAATATTGTTTTGAATGCGGATAAGAATAAAATTGAAACCGGCGAAACATGTTGCATCATAACTTATGGCATGGGAGTTTATTGGGCTAAAGCCGGGGCAAAAAAAATCCCGGGCCAGGTTGAAATAATCGACTTAAGAACGCTGTTTCCCTTAGATGAAGAATTAGTGTTTGATGCAGTAAGAAAGCATGGAAAATGTTTAGTACTCACCGAAGAACAACAAAACAATTCATTCGCAGAATCATTGGCCGGCAGGATTTCGAAAGAATGTTTTACATCGCTGGATGGACCTGTTGACGTATTAGGAGCGGCAAATATTCCCGCAATCCCATTGAATATGGGGCTTGAAAATTCCGTTCTCCCCGGCCCTGAAAAAGTTTTAGAAAAAATAAAGCTTTTGTTGAGCTACTAGTATAAAAGATTTTTAAGCTTATCAAGATTAGCGATCTGAATTTTTCCTTCTTTTATTTCAATAAGCTTTTCAGCTTTGAAATCACTTAATGTCCTGATCAATGACTCAGTAGCGGTACCAACATAATGTGCAATATCTTCCCGTGAGATCTCGATCGGCTTATTTTGGCCGCCGGTGTCAAACTTCTCCCGGATATCAACCAATGCCTTTGCAACTCTTTTGCGCAAAGAACTATAGGCCAGATTGAGCAACCTTTCTTCCTTTTCTTTTACATTTTTTGTAATGATCCTGATGAATTTGACGGCAATGCTGATATCGCCAAAGACCATGTTGTGAAAATCTTCACGTGGTATTTGCATGATCTCGGCATCTTCAAGAATTACAGTGCTGTCATCATAGTTCTTATCTTCGATCAATGCAGGGTAACCTATAAAATCCCCTTCACTAAAAAGATCAGTTATATATTCTTTGCCGTCTTCATGGGTTTTAAAACCTTTTACCTTTCCTTTTATCACATAATATAAAAATTTTGGGCGCCTGCCTTCCTGGTAAAGTGTTTGCTTTTTATTTATTGATTCGATATTGTACTTGTCGGCCAATTCTTTCATCAGGCCGCTGTCTTTAATATCTTTTATGAATTGTGATAAGCCTTGTTGCGATGCTGGATACTTATTTTCAAGTATCTCGGCTTTTTTAAGTCTTATTTCGATGGCATTCAGAATCTCAATGTCTTCAAAGGGTTTAGTAACGTAGTCATCAGCGCCCATTTCCATTCCTTTGCGGAAATCACTTCTTTCTGTCTTTGCTGTTAGAAAAATAAATGGAGTTGTTTGGGTCTTTTCATTTTTTCTTATCAGATGAAGGACGCCATATCCATCCAATTCAGGCATCATAATATCGCAAACAATTACATCGGGGTGTTCTTTAAGGGCAATATCAACTCCTTTCTTCCCGTTTTCGGCAGTAAAAGTTTTATATCCGGCAAGATCTAATATTTCTGCCGTGTTTTCCCTGATGTCTTTATTGTCTTCTATAACAAGAACTGATTTCATGCATTATTATTTGTAC
This sequence comes from Chitinophagaceae bacterium, assembly GCA_036376375.1. Lineage (GTDB taxonomy): Bacteria > Bacteroidota > Bacteroidia > Chitinophagales > Chitinophagaceae > VBAS01. The sequence goes on along the minus strand of DASVAM010000433.1, from coordinate 3,761 downwards.
AATTTGGAAATGTTATGGTAATGCCAGTGCCTTTGCCCAGTATGCTTTGCAAATGTACCGTTCCTTTCATAAGGTCAACATATCTTTTTACTATATGTAAACCGAGGCCGGTCCCCTGGATATTTGTAACATTTGAGGCCCGGTAAAACATATCGAAGAGATGTTCCTGGTCTCTGTCTGAAATTCCAATTCCATGATCTTTAACCATAAGTTTGGCAGTTTCCTCATTCGTCGTCAAAGAGATCTCGATCAAAGAATCTTCAGCTGAAAACTTCGCTGCATTGCTCAAGAGATTGATTAAGACATTTTTGAATAGTTTTTTATCAGCATTAAATTTTTCTGCTCCCTGAAACAAGAATTTAAACCGTTGGCCAGCTTTTAAAACTATCTTCATGTCAATAAGGGTTTCGTCTACCAGCTCCTTAATATTAAACTCACCGGGATCGGCGATCACGCGGCCCTCATCCAATCTTCCCAGTGAAAGAAAATCTTCCAATATGTCATTAAGATGTTTTACTGAATCTTTTATACGGATAATATGTTTATCTCTCTTTTCCTGTTCTTCTTCTTTTGTATATTTTGAAATTAGTGTAGCGGAAGATAGAACAGCGCTGAGCGGTGTTCTGAATTCGTGAGAGGCCATTGAAACAAATCTGCCTTTGATCTCATTCAATTGCCTTTCTTTATCCAATGCATCATGCAACTCAATCTGTGACTGTTCCAGCTTCTCAAGCGCCTCTTTTAGAATATGCGTACGTTCATCTACCTTTCTCTCAAGTTCTGTATTCAGCTTTCTGATCTGGTAGGTTACACTTTCCAGTTCGCTTTGCTTTTTCACCAGGTTTTGTTCCACCTGTTTTCTCAAAGTGATATCAACGATGAATGCGATCACAAAAAGTTCGTCATCTTTTGTGTAGTGACTGAGACTTATTTCAACCGGAAATTGTTCTCCATTTTTTTTCAAAGCAAAAAGATCACGGCCAGCTCCCATTGAGCGGTTTGAAGGATTTTTATGAAATCCTTCCCGCAATGATTTATGACCGGGTCTGAAATTAACAGGTATCAACACTTCAACGGGCAGATTCGTCATTTCTTTTGCCGTATATCCAAACATTTTTTCAGCTGCCGGGTTGGCCATTACGATTTTTCCCTGCCTGTTTGTAAGAACGATGCCTTCTGTTGCATTCTCGAACATCGATGTCATGTGTGCCTGGTCCAGCATAAAAGGATGACGGGTGATTGATGTCTCAAAATAGCCATTGTATTGGGAATAATAAAAAGTAATTACACATAAGCCATTGCACTCTTTATGCAAGGACCGCTTTGGGGTGATTTACGGTTAAATATTTTCGTACAGCATCAATAAGAAAGAGAGTATGCTCCTTTTTTACATCATTAAATTCTGTCAGCATTGCCTTTTTCTCTGCAGGATCTTTTGTTAATCTGGCTCCCATCTTAAGCATAAATCTGTCGAAACCGGAAAGATTTCTCAGGATCATTCTTCCCGGGAAGAAATATGTTTCCGTCCTGTTCAAAAGAGCCGGCGGGATGCTGTCGCGGTTATACTTTTCTCTTTTTTCTTTTTCATTCACAGGGGTGCCAGCCACCTGGAAGAGGAAGATCTTTTTTGATGCTAAAATGCCGAAGTTCTTCTTTAACCACTTTGAAACTTCGAGCTTGCCCAGGTATACACTTGACCCAATAATAAAGTAGTCGTAATCGGTTAAATTATTTTGCGGAAATCTGTCTGACGAGGCAACAGCCAATTCCAACTCCTGCCCGACCCACATGGCATATTGTTTTGTGGCCCCATACCTGCCTTTATAAATTACAAGCCCTTTCATAAAATAATTTTTTAATTTTTACAGAATTGGGTTTTGGCACGACGTTCATTCGATCAGTGTACTTGCTTTTTTTGAATTAACCATTATTTCGGGATGGTATAAGATCTCAGCATTGATGGAATTAGATATTAAGCAATATTTTTTTGTTTTTTCCATTGCTAATGACGCTTTTTCTTCATCAACTTGGGTTGTTACCTGGGCTTTCGGATAAACATGTATGTAGGTAAATTTATATTTTCCATCTACGAGTTCTACCTGTCCGGTGGCTGTACATTCGAAACCTGCATTGTCAAATTTTAGTTTCTTAACAAATTGCAAATAGGTTGTCATGTAACAACTGGTAATGGCACTCAGAAACAGTATTTCAGAATTCCATTCATCGCCAGTTCCTCCAAACTCAGGAGATGTTGATACGATTACGGCTGGCTTAACAGAAGGAGCGTATACTATACCCTGATCATCATTCACCCATGAAAGATCTACACTGAATAGATGCGGTTTGTTCACTTTTATAGCCATGGCAGTAAATTTTTTACAAACATATTTTACTACCTGAGGGCATCAAATGATTATGATCAATGGAAAGGATGATTAAAATTGAATATCAATTGCTATTTGCTTTCTAATAATTCTTTTTCGAGCGCAATTGCTTTAGGAAAAAGAATATTGCTTTCCAGATGAATATGTTGCACCAGGTCGTCATCCAGTTCTTTGAGTTTCGCGAAAGTTACTTTGTGTGCTAAACAAGCATCAACAGGGGGAGTGTAGTTTTTTGTAATTGTTCTTAACGCGTGAAGACTTGACCCGGTTCGTTCATGTTCTTTTTGCATCACTTCCTCAAGAGGCTTTCTTAAAGTTCGTATTAATAGCCTTGCATAGGATTCGTGATTTTTGTGGGCATGATGAATCTGTTTTATATAAGGGAAAAAAATTTCTTCCTCCTGGCTCATATGTGGTGGGATCTCCTTCATGAATTGGCGAATGATAAACTCAAGTTCCTGCAGCTCAGGAAATTTTTTCCGATGACCATCGAGAAATTTTCTTGTTAGTTCCTGTATTTCGGGCAGTGCCTTTCGTAGATAACGATGGTGCACGTTTAATATATAATCGACCAAAAAATCCAGTTCCCATCCATCAAAATCAATCGCAGCATTAGAAGAGGACTGGTTCGTTATTTTTCGTAGCTCTTCGATGACGTCCAGCGTGTTGATGTTTTTATTTTGACAGATCGTATCCAGGGGCCATTTACCCCCGCAGCAATAATCGATTTCATATTTTCTAAAGACGTCTGCTGTACGATAATCATGCGTCACGATATCGGTAACAAAAGAAGAAGGATTTATATTATAATGACTCCGAAACACGGTACTCAGGTATAATTAAGAAACAATATTAAATATCCTGCAAATGGAAAAGAATGATTTTTCTCATCCTGAATAACTGATTTAAATAATAGCAAGGCTTTTAATCAGATTATTTTTGTCGTCTTTTACAAGATCGCCGATCGTTGTTTTTGTAAACACAGTCAGCAGATCAGTTTTTATTTTGTCCATTTCATAATGTAACGGACAGGGGTTCGATCCATTGCAATGTTTCAGTTTCAGGACACAAAAACCAAATTGATCCATCCCATCTGTGATCTTGATCAGATCAATGAGTGCGAAATTCAAAGTGTGTTTAGTGATTGAGAATCCTCCGTATGGCCCTTTGGTTGACGTTAAGATGCCGGCTTTCACAACCTGCTGCATGATCTTTCCTAAAAAATGTTTAGGGACCGACAGTGTATCAGCAATTTCATCAACCTGGATCTTCCGTTTTTCGTCCTGCATAGTGGCAACATACAGGACACCTCTCAACGCATATCCAAACGATTTGGATAAAAACATTTCTTTTTATCAAAAGTAGAAGCGACAACCT
>DASVAM010000424.1:0-5420 GCA_036376375.1 Chitinophagaceae bacterium | reverse complement strand
AATAAGGGTTCTCCACTTCCATTTATTGATCCAGCTCCACGAATCCGTATGCTGCTTGTTGAACCTGGTGCAAAATTTTGATCTGAAGTCACACTCAAACCAGCCACTTTCCCAGCAAGTGCACCTTCAACACTCAACCATCCCGCCGAGAGATCTGATCCCCTCACTGTTGTTACAGAACCGGTCGATGATCGCTTTAGCTGTGTTCCATATCCAACTACCACTACTTCAGATAGGCTTGCACTTGTATTTCCAATGCTAATATCGCCTAAAGGAGCAGACGGCATCTGCTGCTTTTGCACAAAAGTATTATCGGTTTCTACACGACCTGTCAATGCATTTTCAAATTCGGTTCTTGTCAATTCAATAAATGGTGCTTTATTATCCCACTGCCTGATCTTATCATTATAAGCTTTTACTGTACGATCTAATACCTCATATTCATCAGCTAATTTCATTCTTTGTCTTTGTTGCCTTGTATCCTTTTTTACATACTGCATATCCTCGCATTGTTTTTCCAGGTCCTTAGGCGGAGTAATATTATATTTAATATAGTCCTCCACTTTTTCTAATACAATAAAGGCTGTATTGGCGGTTACCATTTTTTCTTTTAATCCAAATTCAAGGATCGTTTCCCAATCATAAGAAGTGAGCATTTCTTCAAAACGTCTGAGGGCCGGTATCCTTTCGATGTTTTTACCAGCACACTCAATATTTGATGATAAGTATATCCTTTGAAAACCGGTGACACGATTATTATATCCATATTTGATGATCAGTGTGTCATCGTCAGCGAACATAGTACCATTGAGAAAAATGTTTTTTGATAAAGGAACAGGGAGTGATTGATCAATAATTGTTTTACCGGAAGAAGAACTAATACCCATTAACCAGTTTTCACCTTTATTGTTTATCGAGATGGCCTGGCTCATACTTGTTGCGCCAAGGTTAATGATCCGGCCTCCACTTGTTCCCGTAATCTTTTTCAATACGGATTCATTGGCCTCCGGGGAACTGCGCACGCAATATACGGGTGCTGTGCCAGTGATTGCGTTCGGCCGCCCATAGGTATTATTTCCATCGGTAAAAATGAAAAAGATATCAGATGAAAAATTCCTAAGATCAATTTTTCCCAGCTGTGTTGCTCCATCGTACTTCATATCTCGCAAATAATCATCCCAACGACTGTTGAATGCTGCCGAAGTATAAAAAATTGCAGTGTCGATAAGGTCATGATGAAAAGGAAGGATAGTAAGTTGTTTTATTTTATGAAATGAAACAAACTGTTTCAGAAAGTTGATCTCTTTATTGATGTCTCTTTTTTTAGCAGAAGATGAAGCATCCCAGAAAACAGTTATTTTTTGAGGATGGATCTCAAATTCTGTTTTGACAGATGGTTTGAGTCGTAAAGCAAATGCCGTTTCATTTCCTATGGGTTTTCGACACACAACCGTGCCTGAACTGAGTGGTATAGAAAAAGAAATGGGCTTTTGTAAATAAATATTTTTCTCTGTCCATATCAATGCATATTGATCCTGTAAAAATGAAAACGATTTGCCTTCAATCAAACCTTTTTTTACTACCGGAATATTTTCATTAGTTCCTGCGTGAATAGTAAGTTTAAAGTCTTTAACGATTTGAACATTCAACGGCAATTGATAAACTAGCTCATTATCTTCAGTCTTTAATAATTGATCAATAGTCATTGTTACTTTACGATTGCCTTTTGCAGGAACAGGATAAATATTCAGACTGTAATTACCAATACCATTCATTGTCAGTAAAGCGGGATCAACTCTTTTGCCAAAAATAGTATTGTACGCATTCCGTGCTTTCCATTTTTCTTCGATCGATCCATCACGATATTTGCCATTAAGATCAAGCTGAAAAGCGGTGATTACTTGCTCAGGTTTTAGTTTAAAAGTAAACAGGCCTTCGACCTCCTGCGGGTTATCATTATAAAACTCCATTTCAATAAAAGTGGTTGCAGTAAAAAGATTTGCTTTAATATCGATCGAACATTTGCTCAATTGCATAGGCCTGTCAAATTGCCTTTGCTGCGCCGTCGATTGAATTTGAAGTACATGAATTAAAACAGGGATAAATAGTTTCCGCATAAGCTGTGGTTTGACTTATGGATGCACATATTTTTAGGATTACATAAAAAAACTCCTACAAAAAATCACAGGAGTTGCTCATTGCCCATTGCATATTGCCAAATGCATATTGCCGATTGCCAATTGCCTGTTGCCCATCGCCCATTACTCAATGATTGCGGAGATATTCTTTTATAGCAGCATTATAAACCCTTGCACCTCTCTTTAACTTTTTAGCAAAGTCTGCTTTCTTCACCGGATCCCTCATGATAGCCTGGGCATATTCAATTGCCCTGGCAAACTTTTTGCGGCTTTCCTTTTGGAGCTTGCTTGGCTTTATCCTGCTCATGTCAGGATAAGCAGTGATCACCGTCTTCTTTCCATATTTCTTTACGACGATTTGCTTACCGATCTGCCCACGTAGTGAGGTAAGAAGAATAGAGGTTGAGCTGTGTGCCATCCTATAAGAAATAGTGATACTAACTTACTAATAAAGCTCCACAAATGCAACTTTCCTTCGTTCATCCTTCGTTCATCCTTCGGGGCTACTATATGGATCAGGCATAGTATAGCCTATGTTCAAGCTATGCAAAGGCTACCATACTATTACAATTAAACCACGGTGACACAAGGTTCACAGTGAAGCACGGAGACCAGCCTCCGTGAACCTTAGTGCCTTTGTGTCACCGTGCCTGCCTTCCGGTAGGCAGGGTTTAAAAATAAGGCTGCAAACTATATGCAAGGCGTATCAGGTTTGTCAATTGCCTATTGCCCATGGCCCATTGCCAATTGCCCATTGTTTCACTCTCCCATCACCTCATCTCTCCCTTTCCTCCAGCTCTTATGCTTCGCCCCATCCATCTTCACAATTTTCGGAGTGAACTTTCCAATAACATCAACCAATGCTTTTTGCGATTGCATCACGACTTCGATGTCTTTGTATGCAAAAGGTGATTCATCTTTTCCGCCTCCTAACAATTTTATACCATGTTTCGCCACTTCGTCTTTAAACTGCTTATCCGTTACTGATTCCATTGCTTTGGTACGGCTCATCTTTCTACCCGCACCATGTGATGCAGAATTAACTGATGCCTCCTCACCTTTTCCTTTTACAATAAAGCCGGGTGCAGTCATCGAACCGGGAATAATTCCCAATACATCTTTGCCAGCAGGTGTTGCGCCTTTTCTGTGAACGATCACATCTTTTCCTTCCCATTTTTCTTTCCATGCAAAGTTGTGATGGTTCTCCACCATCTTCATTGGCTTTCTTCCTAACTGCTTTGCGATCTTATCATGAATTACATGATGACAGGCCGATGCATAATCACCGGCCAGGTTCATCGCATTCCAGTATTCAATACCTTCTTCTTCATCCAGGTTTAACCATGCCAGATTCTTTGCTTCCTGTGGCAACCGTCTTTTACTGATCGCAAGTTTGGTATAATGATTCGCAATGTTTGCACCCAATGCTCTTGAGCCCGAATGCGATAACAATCCAACATAATTACCAGGTTCCACCCCCAGCACATTATCTTTTTCACTGATCTCAACTACTCCGAATTCCGCAAAGTGATTGCCGGAGCCGGAAGAACCTAATTGTTTCCATGCTCTTGTGTGCAAACCCTTCAATAAAGGCAATTGTTTGAACAAATCACTATCCATCACTTCATGGTCAGGTGAACGATCGAATTGTGCGCCGCTTCCAAATAGCGTTGCTTCCAGTAATTCTCTTGTAAAGTATTGTTCCTTTTGAGTCAGCTCTTTTGGATCGATATCAAAAACACTCAGGCACATTCTGCAGCCAATATCAACACCGACGCCATAAGGAATGACTGCATTCTCCGTTGCCAATACACCGCCAATCGGTAAACCATACCCGCTATGTGCATCAGGCATTAACGCACCGGCCACGCTGATCGGCAACTTGGCCGCCTGGTACATTTGATGCATCGCGCCTTCGTCAATATGTTCCTGTCCGAATACGTTGAACTGAATACCGCTGTGATTCAACGAAACCGCCTCCCCGGCCCCCTCTAAATCTCCTCCGCCAGTTGGCGGAGAGACTTTGGGAAGCAACTGCTCTGCGATGAGCCCTAATACTTCATCGCTTGCATAATCATGTGGTAATTGCAACACTTCTTTCAATATTTCAATTGCTTTCTCTTTTGAATGATGTTTGAAATTCTTCTCCATCACATTCATAGCAATGCTGATCACCGGTCCTTCCGGGTAACCCAATGCTCTCAATTCTTTTCCTTGTATTTTTAATTTGCTCATTGTATTAAATTTAATCAAAATCATCTTTCCTCTCTGGCAGCAATTTTGTAAATTGCTAATGAAATTTTTGTTATGCAACAGCCAGCAAATGGAAAGTTCGAAATCCGAACCGCTGAATACTTCAAACAAAAAGCCAAACAGGCAAAAGGCAAAGAAAAGTTGCTGGTAGGACTTGAAATGAGCAAGTACCTTACTGCTGCCCTTCAGCATGGTTTAACCATTGAAGAACTTAAAAAAGCCGGTTTTAAATTTGCAACCGTATAATTACATTACTCACAAGCCAGATTATTATTCTTTCACCACCAGGACAGGTTGCGAATATGATTGCTACTTTTTTGACTTCTCTTCTCCTTTCTGCGATTACCCTGATTTAGCTCCAAAGATTTTTGGTTTTAACCTGATACTCAAGTATAAACCTGCCGATATTATCGGCCTTGATAAAAGAATTGCTGCAACGGTTGCCGACATCATTAAAGTATTTCTTCGTAAGCACTCTAATGTTGTTGTTTATATCTGCGATAACAGCGACAACCGTGAAAAAGCCCGGTTTCATAAATTCTATCATTGGTTTAAATCATATAATGATGGTTCGTTCATTCAGCTTCGTGGTGTGATCCGTGCCGGCAATACCAATATTCTGAATGCAATGCTTATTCATAAAGACAATCCGCAGCTGCAGGATTTTATTGAAGCCTTTGAAATCATTACGGAGATCTTTAGCAAACCGGATGATGATGAACTTCAAAATATGTTGAATGAACCTGAATGGTAAACATCACGTTCATTGCAATGCTGATCACCGGTCCTTCCGGGAAACCCAATGCTCTGAATTCCTTTCCTTGTATTTTTAGTTTGTTCATAAAATCAATTATAAATTTACTCCAGTTCATCACGAATAAATTACCCCGGCCTTTAAGGCCGGGGCAACTGAAACAAAAGGATGATTAAAATATTTTATCGGGGTAACACTCAATAAAAGACTATACCGCTCTACCACTGAGCTACAGGCCCATTAAAGTTTTTTCTGGTGGACCCGACGGGATTCGA
>DASVAM010000405.1:0-2919 GCA_036376375.1 Chitinophagaceae bacterium | reverse complement strand
ATTCTAAGATCATTGAAAGAAACCAGCATCAACCATGAAGAATTGGGAATGTATTGGAAAGAAAATAGCGGTGGCTGGTTTTGGCAGCAGGCCCCGATAGAAACACAGGCTTTATTAATTGAAGCATTCAGCGAGGTCGGTAATGATACAAAAACCGTTGACGATCTGAAAACATGGTTATTAAAAAACAAACAAACCACTAACTGGAAAACAACCAGGGCCACAGCAGAAGCCTGCTATGCGCTGCTATTACAGGGAACTGATTTCTTAAATAATGAGCCAGTCGTTGAAATCAAATTAGGAAATAATGTTACGATGAGTTCAACCGATAATAAGAGTGAGGCCGGTACGGTTTATTTCAAAAAGTCGATCGCTGCTCCATTGATCAGTCCTGCCATGGGCAATATTAGTGTTTCGGCGCAACCGGTGAAAGGTCCATCCACCGCAACACCAACATGGGGCGGTGTCTACTGGCAATATTTTGAAGATCTTGATCAAATAACAACATCATCAACACCTTTAAAGCTTGACAAAAAACTTTTTGTGGAAACGAATACGGATCGCGGGCCGGTGCTTACGCCCATGGATGAAGGCGATGCTGTAAAGGTGGGTGATAAAATAAAAGTGAGGATTGAGCTACGTGCCGATCGTGACATGGAATATGTTCATATGAAAGATATGCGTGCCTCTTCGATGGAACCGATAAATGTTTTAAGCAGCTATAAATGGCAGGGCGGTCTTGGTTATTACGAAACAACCAGGGACGCCAGCACCAGTTTCTTTTTTGATTATTTACGAAAAGGAACATATGTATTTGAGTATACTTTATTTATTACACATACGGGCAACTTCAGCAATGGCATCACCAGCATTCAATGCATGTATGCACCGGAATTCAGCAGTCATTCAGAAGGAATAAGAATAAACGTAGAATAATGTTCAATAGTCAACGATCAATGCTCAATTTTCAATTGGCATTTCTTTAATTGAGTATTGAAAATTTAAGATTGAATATTCCTGTCTGCCGCCAGGCAGAAGAATTAAATTTGCCGGAATGCAAACAGAATTTCTCATCATTGGCCAGGGCCTATCAGGAACATGGCTTAGTTATTATTTAAAAAAAGCAAACAAGTCATTTGTTGTGATTGACAATGAACAATCCAACGCTGCATCAAGAGTCGCCGCCGGGATAATAAGCCCCGTTACCGGCAGAAGAGTTGTAAAAACATGGATGATCGATGAGCTGCTGAATTTTCTTGTTCCGGCATACGAAGAATTGGGAAATGAACTTGGTATCAAAGCCATAGACAAAAAAAGTTTGATCGACTTCCACCCTACTCCCCAAATGAAACTTGCCTTTGATGAACGGGTAAAAGAAAATGCAGATTTTTTACTGCAGCCGAAAGATCAGCGGCAATATGAGCAAAGTTTCAATTATGATTTTGGATTTGGTGAGGTAGCTCCGTGTTACATTGTAAACCTGAAAGAAATTCTCCCTGCCTGGAGAAAAAAACTTTTGTCAAATGATCAATTGCTGGAGGAAAATTTTGAGATCGAAGAATTAGGTCATACAGGAAACACGATACATTATAAAAATATAAAAGCAGAAAAAATTATTTTCTGTGATGGAATCAGCTCTTCTCGAAACTCTTTTTTTAGAAACCTGCCATTTGCATTAAACAAAGGCGAAGTCATATTATTCGAATGTTCCGGCATTCCATCCCCGATCATTTTTAAAAAGGGAATGATGCTTGCACCAATTGAAAATCAGAGTTACTGGATCGGTTCAAATTACCTGTGGGAATTTGCCGATGACCAGCCAACCGAACTATTCAGGAAGCAAACTGAATTACTTTTAAAATCATGGCTAAAAGTTCCATTTACTATTGTAGATCACAAAGCGTCTGTTCGTCCCGCAAATATTGAACGTCGTCCATTTGTCGGGTTTCACCCCATTCATCAGAATATCGGTATCTTAAATGGAATGGGAACAAAAGGTTGTTCTTTGGCGCCATTTTTTGCAAAGCAATTAACGGATCATCTGATCCACAAAAAAGAAATTTTGACCGAAGCAGATATTAAAAGATTTACCAAAATACTGACAAGGCAACCCTCCTGATATGAATTCTACCCAATGACTATTTTTGATCAAACTGAAAAACAATAAAATGACCGGCAAAAAAGAAAGTCTATACAGCATCCCTGCCCGTTACAGAAAATTGGAGAATCTCCATATCGTCTTCTGGCTATTTAAGGACATAAGCTGGTGTATGATCTGGAAGACGCTGGGTATTGTTATGGTAATACCTACTCTTTCCGTTGCTATCTATATTGCCTATCGTACGCGACAAATAAAATCTGAACTGGCACACAACCTTGCTGTCGCATTTTGGATCAGCGCCAATAGTTATTGGATGATAGCCGAATTTTTTGGATTTGATGAAGCGAAAGTTTTTGGAGAATATGAAGGCAAACATCTTGCAATGATCCCATTTCTGATTGGTGTTATCATTCTTGCCTGGTATTACATTATTCAGCGAACAAAAAAAGCAAAGAGTGAGCAAGTCGTAACAATGTAGAAAACTTTCGCAAGCGGTTGAGATGCCACAACAAAAATGGGATTTAAAAATTGCAGAACAATTTCTAAATCCCGGTAACAAGAATTCTGCTACTTTTCTAATAACTTTTAAGAGCCCATTGCGAAAACGACTTTCCTTTTCTTATTAAAAAAATACTTTTTGCACAAATAAATCAGTGTCAATGTTATCATAGTTCGGGTTTTAGTATTTTATAGGGTGTGTCGGGATCCTGGTTTAGTACGCGGCAAAGTGCATCATACAGTTGCGGCATATTGTTCTTCAGATCTGCCGGGTTTTCAAAAAAGGCTTCTACACTTACTGCCCAGAATTCATGGATATT
>DASVAM010000384.1:0-4401 GCA_036376375.1 Chitinophagaceae bacterium | reverse complement strand
TCGGTGAGCATTTGCATTACTTCACTCCCGTTGTGGGAATCAAGATTACCAGTGGGCTCATCCGCAAGGATAAGTTTTGGTTTATTTACAACTGCTCTTGCAACCGCTACCCGTTGCTGCTGACCGCCGGATAATTGTTGCGGGTAGTGATTCCGCCGATGCATGATCTGCATTTTATCCAACACTTCCTCTACTCTCTTTTTCCTTTCAGCACCTTTTACACCTGTATAGATAAGGGGTAATTCAACATTCTCAAAAACAGTCAGCTCATCAATAAGATTGAAACTCTGGAAAACGAAACCGATATTTCTTTTGCGCAGGTCAGCTCTTTTACGTTCATTGAATTTTGCAACCTCAATGCCGTTGAACTGGTAACTGCCATCATCCGGATCATCCAGTAAACCAACAATATTTAATAAAGTAGATTTACCGCATCCTGAAGGACCCATAACGGCTACAAACTCCCCATCTTTTACTTCAAATGAAAGTTTGTTAAGCGCTACTGTTTCTACTTCCTCTGTACGGTAGGTTTTTTCGAGATTTGCAATCTTGATCATTGTTTGTTTTTTAATGTGAAGGTGAAAGATTAATTATTAAATAAGAATAAGCCGAGTGTTGGAAAATTTATGTCAGCCTCACCTGCCGGTTTTGCCTTTCTCAATTGGCAGTCTGTTGAACCGCCATCACAACCACCTTTCAGCTTCTTTGCAGAAGAAAATAAACTGATCGAGAAGATCAGCGCGACCAGATAGAAGGTATTCTTTTTCATGGCTATACTTTATAATGAGTAAACAGTTTAGTTTTTAATAACAAGTTCCTCCATGTTCTCATAATTTTCATAGCTGGATGTAACCACTTTGTCCCCGGCTTTTAATCCCTGTAACACCTGGTAGTAATCGGGACTTTGCATGCCAAGCTGTATATCCACTTTATAAGCGATTTTACCATCATCAGCTACTTTAAAGATCCAGTTACCACCGGTTTTTTGATAAAAGCCTCCTTTAGGAAGAAGCAAGGCCGTGATCTCATCACTTAATGCCAAACCGATCTGCAATGTTTGTCCACGACGAATCCCCTGTGGTACTTCTCCTTCAAACTCCATATCAACCTGGAAACGACCATTGGTAACCTGTGTATAAACCTTGGTGATCTTCAGCTTATATTGTTTCCCGGCAAATGTGAATTCACCGATCAGACCGTTATAAATCCGGGAAATATAATGTTCATCTATGTCTACTCTTACTTTAAAGCCGCTAAGAATATCCAGCTGACCGAGTCTTTCGCCTTTATTTTTTGATTGACCAATTTCTGCATCAAGCGAAGTAAGTTGTCCATCCACCGGTGCTCTTACAATCAGGTCTCCCACCTTTTTTTGCATTACATTCAATGCTTCCTGGGAACCTTTATAAGATTGCTGTGCCTGTCTCAATTGCTGGTTACCTGACACAGAGTCCTGTTGCATGATCTGCTCTGAAAGTCTTTTCTTGTCCAACAAATAGTAATAATTGATCTCTGATTGTTTGAATTCCTGGCCGCCGATCACTTTTTGTTCGTAAAGGCTTTTATTGAGTTTGTAAAGTCTTTCAGCTTCTTTTAATTGACTATTCACATCCGTCAACTGGTTCATCCGGTTAACGGTGTTTTGTTGTGCAGCATTCTGCGAGATCTGCATTTGTGTAAGCAGGTTATAAACCGCTGTTTGCTGATTGACGAGACTTAATTGAAGATCCGTATTTGATAACCGGAGGATGGGTTGATCTTTTTTCATGATGGCACCATCTTCCACGAATTTTTCTTCTACTCTTCCACCTTCTAACGCATCAAGATAAATGGTGGTGATCGGTAACACGACCCCATTAACAGGAATAAATTCTTTGAAAGGGCCTGATTTCACTTCGCTGATCGTAATACGTTCTGCTTCCACATTCAAACGACTTTTTCCGGATGTGAGATAATAGCTTGCTGCGATCAAAACAAAAATGCCGGCAATTCCAACAATAGTTAATATCCTTTTACGGTTCCAGGTCTTTTTTTTGATGACTCTATCCACGGTTATAATAGGTTTTAAACGCTCCCGCTGTTAAATAAGCTGTCTTGACGCTACCACTGCATTGAAGATCAAAACAGCTCTTATAAATATCCACATAAGAAACTGGTATCTACCCTTATAAGAATATGCCAGTTTATGACGGTTATGATTTACAGAATGTTACAAGCGGACGAACTACGAAACTGTTCGTTAGTGATACAATTAGTGTCCGGTTTTGATACAGCCGGACAGTTCGGTTCTCACTAAAAAATTAATTGCCATGACTTTGTATTTATGGTATAATTGCAGAAGTTGTTAGAAATATTTTTAGAATTTGTTCCAAAGCAATCGCTTCGGGATAATAAAGAGCGAGTGATGAACTTAAAAAGCGCTTCAATATTAGTTGTAGACGATGACCCGGACGTGTTGACCGCCGTTCGGCTGTTGCTGAAGACCGAAGTAAAAGAAGTGGTAACGGAAAAAAATCCTGAAAATCTGCGTTGGCATCTGAATAAGGACAATTTTGACCTGATCCTTCTTGATATGAATTTCACCAGTTCCATACATACCGGGAACGAAGGATTATTTTGGTTAAATGAGATCAAAAAGCTCAAAACAGATTCTGCCGTTATTATGATCACGGCTTATGGTGACATTGACCTGGCCGTTCGTTCGTTAAAGGAAGGTGCAGCCGATTTTGTGGTAAAACCATGGCACAATGAAAAGCTTATTACCATTATTAAGGATGCATTAAGGAGAAAAGAAAGCAAAACATCTCTTACACCAGCACTACGATCTGACGCCATCATCGGCAAAGAGCTTATCGGTGATTCAGAAGTAATGCAGGAGATCTTTTATAAAGTAGAAAAGATCGCTCCGACCGATGCTAATATTTTGATATTAGGCGAAAACGGGACCGGTAAAGATCTGATCGCAAAAGCTATTCACCAGCAATCGCTCCGTGCCGATAAACCATTTGTAAAGGTAGACCTGGGTGCTTTGACAGAGTCACTCTTCGAAAGCGAGCTGTTCGGTCATAAACGTGGTGCTTTTACTGATGCACGGGAAGACAGGGCAGGAAGATTTGAAACAGCCAATGGGGGTACACTTTTCCTGGATGAGATCGGCAATATTTCATTACAACAACAGGCAAAGCTTTTGAATGTTCTGCAAAACAGGCAAATAAACCGGTTGGGCAGTAACGAAAATATTTCAATAGACATTCGCCTTATTTGTGCCACCAACGTTTCGATCAGTGAGCTTGCCAATGAGAATCGTTTCCGAAAAGATCTTATCTATCGTATTAACACAGTAGAGATCACCATGCCACCTTTAAGAAAAAGAGGAAGCGATATACTGTTGCTGGCCAGGCATTTTTCCCGTTTGTATTGTAATAAATATATAAAGCCGGCACTTGAATTTGACAATAAAGCAATCGAAAAACTGATGAGTTATCATTATCCCGGGAATGTAAGAGAACTCCAGTACACGATTGAAAGAGCCGTTATCATGGCTGACGAAGATATGCTGCAGGCCAAAGACCTGATCTTTTCTCCAATAGAATCCGCCATTGCAAGCGACACAGAACCGGTGGAAATGAAATTGAGTACTATTGAAAAAAATACAATTCTTAAGGTCATCGAAAAAAATAATGGCAATATTACCAAAGCTGCAAAGGAATTAGGATTAACAAGGACAGCTCTTTACAGGAGACTCAGTAAATACGATATTTGAATTGAAGCAGATATGTTAGTACAAAAGTTGAATTAATTAACTAAAAGCTCGGCCTCCCTCTCTGAAGGAGAGGGACCGGGGGTGAGGCTATGATGTTTAAACAATTTGAATGGCGGATATTAGTAAGGGTGCTTCTGTTATTCGTAACAATAAGCGGTGTATCTTTTCTTTTGGTTAAAGAGCTCTACATTTATTTATTGATCGTCGTTCCGGTTATCATTTACCAACTTGTGGATTTTTACCGCTTTCACAAAAAAGCACATGATGAATTGAACCAGTTTGTTGAATCCATTCACTATCGGGATTTTTCAAGAAATTTTGATGTAAAGCATGCACCGGTGGAGATTCAACCCCTGCGCCAGGGATTCAACGAGATCAATACAACTTTCAAGGTCATTAGTAAAGAAAAGGAAACGCAATACCAATACCTGCAAAAAATACTGGAGCTGGTGGACACCGGTATTCTTTCCTATGAAGAAGAAAGCGGGAAAGTAGTCTGGATGAATGAATCCCTGAAATCAATGCTCCAACTTCCCTATCTCAAAACTATTCATTCATTATCGAAAAGAGATGAAGCTCTCTACAACCAGATCCTTGTTTTGAAGCCCGGAGACGGACGGATCGCTACTGCCCACCTG
>DASVAM010000383.1:0-5250 GCA_036376375.1 Chitinophagaceae bacterium | reverse complement strand
AAACTATATTCATTTGCCCTGGGTGAAACTTCGATGACAGCATCTCCGGGATCATAGCCGTGGTATTTTGCCTGGGTTTCAAAAGCATACTGATCTGATGGAAATGCTTTTGCTTCACAGATGATCTTATATCGCCCTTTGGTTGGTCTATAAAATGAAACCATTAAAAGATGAAGATTTACGGTAAGCGAATTCATCACTACAACTTCCTTTTCTTTACAGCCAATAATTTTGGCCAATTGTTTAGGAAAGATTTCGTGGTAAGGCATCCACGGATTTTTTGCGTGGAAATGACCCTCCACCCCCATCGCTGCCCAATCCTCTAATTCCTGCTGTACATATTGCGAAGTTGATTTTGGCTGAAGTCCAAGCGAGTTACCTGTAAAGTAGATACAATCCTTCCCGTTATGTTGTGGAATGAAGAATTTATCCCGAAAACCTTTCAGCGGATCTTTCTCATCCATTGTCTTCGAAAACTCAAATGTATTCCTATAATTCATGACGTTTGGGGTTAGAGGTTTGGGGTTAACACCTAACCCCAAACTCCAAATTAGTCTATCGTTGCGATCACTTTTAATTCTATTGAGATCGGTGTTGGTAAACTTTTTACCTCAACTGTTGTTCTGCAAGCCTGCACATCTTTAAAATATTCGCCATAGATCTTATTATAAACAGGAAAATCTTTTTTCATGTTGGTCAAAAAAACTGTCACGTCAACGATTTTATCCCAACGGCTACCACTCGCTTCCAATACAGCTTTTACGTTAGCGAAAACTGAATGAGTTTCTGCTTCAATGTCATACTTCAATATATTTCCGCTGGCATCCAATTCTAATCCCGGAATTGAATTGTCTTTCGGGTCCCTCGGACCAATGCCCGACAAAAATAAAAGATTACCAACCCGCCTTGCATGTGGGTATGCACCGAGAGGTTTCGATGCGTTTGATGTTGAAATAATATTGCCAGGCGTTTGGCGCGGGGAGTTCATGCACTTTAAAGTTTTCCTATATAAAAATTTTGGCCTTTTATTGAAGATCTATTCAGGTAATTCATAAAAGCATTTATTAACTGCCTATTTCTAAATCTTCGAATCTTTTTATTGTTGCCATAACAATAACAGTCTATATGAAGTAACAAAAAAGCAGGTTGAGATCCCTAACCCTAAACCCCCAACACCCAACTCCAAACCTACAGTTGAATACAAACATTCTTCGATTCAGTAAAAAATCTCAAAGCTTCCCAACCACCCTCTTTTCCAACGCCACTGTTTTTCATTCCCCCAAATGGTGTTCGCAGGTCGCGAAGCAACCAACAGTTTACCCAAATAATACCGCTTTCAACCTTTGCTGCTACACGATTTGCCCTTGAAATATCCTGGGTCCAAATTGTTGCAGCCAGTCCATAAGCAGTTGCATTTGCCAATTGCAGCGCTTCTTCTTCAGTTTTGAATGACTGTAATGTAATAACGGGACCAAATATTTCTTCCTGGTTTGTTTGGCAATTGGGACCTAATCCTTCTATTACTGTTGGTTGAATATAAAATCCATTTGCACAACGACCTTCTAATTTCACTGCCTGGCCTCCATACAGAATTTTTCCACCTTCCTTCCTGGCGGTTTCAACACACCGCAGTATTTTTTCATAATGTGCCTTACTGACAATAGCTCCTTGCTTCGAATTTTCATCCAGCGGATCACCAACGGTTAACTCTTTTACTTTTTCTACAAATTCTCTTTTAAATTTTTCATAAACAGATTCTTCGATCAATATCCTGCTGCCACACAAACAAATTTCTCCCTGGTTAGAAAACGATGAACGAATTGTTTCCGTCATCATTTTGTCCCAATCACAATCAGAAAAAATAATAGCGGGATTTTTACCCCCTAACTCAAGTGATAGCTTTTTGAATTTCGGCGCAGCAATACTTGCTATTCTTTCACCGGCTCTTGTACTACCCGTAAACGAAATTGCTTTGACAGCCGGGTGTGAAACAATCGCTTCTCCCGCAACAGGACCGGTACCGTGAATTATATTCAATACCCCATTTGGCAAACCTGCTTCTTTACAAATTCTTGATAAAAGAAAAGCAGTAACAGGAGTTACTTCACTTGGTTTGGCGAGAACACAATTGCCTGCTGCCATCGCCGGAGCAATCTTCCATGTAAACAGATACAAAGGAAGATTCCAGGGAGAAATGCAGCCAACTATTCCGATGGGTTGCCGTAATGTATAGTTCACTGCTTTATCTTCCATATGATGACTTTCAGAAGCAAAGTGCATAATGCCTGTTGCAAAAAAGCGAAAGTTGGCCGAAGCTCTTGGAATATCAACTCTTTTACTTAACCAAAGTGGCTTGCCATTATCATTAGTTTCCGCCAAAGCCAGCGCATGGAGATGCGCATCTATTAATTCTGCTATACGATTCAATATTTTGAATCTTTCTTCAACAGGAGTAACACTCCATGATGGAAAAGCTTTTTGTGCTGCATGAATTGCCGCTGCTACATCTTTTTTATTTGAATCCGGGATTTGTCCGTAAACTTTACCCGTTGCAGGATTGACATTATCGATAAACTTTCCACTCAACGGAGCAATCAGATTTCCGCCAATATAATTTTCCAGGTGATATGGAATTTCTAAGTTTATTGGTTTATTAGTTTATTGGTAAATCAGGAAGATTCTGTTTTGGATTGTGTTTACTTGATTTGGACACAAATTTTATATAGGCATTAAGCTTTATTAAAATAATTTCAGCTCTCTGAAGAAGTTCATCACACTTACTTTCTTTAATTATTTTTCTCCTCTTGCATTTCCCTATCCAGGATTTAGTTTCTTGTATCGATCCTCGTGAGTAAAAATAGAATTGTTTATTTTCCTTATAAAAACATCTACCGTAACCTTCTGAAATATTGGCTGAAATCGAATCGGCAGACCTTACAATTTGTTTGCCAATTGTATCCTTTAAAAAATTATTCCACCCTCCAACTATTTTCCAAATTTCATCAGAAAAAAACTCCGCCATGTTATAAACTTCAAGTTTTTCAAGAGTATATTCCATAAAACCAATTTTTTTCAAGAAACTCTCGATTCAAATCACGCCCCCCAATAACTAATTAACCGATAAACTAATTAACTCAAATGCTCCCAGTCCTCCCTCCATCCACAGGAATACTTGTACCATTTACATAAGAAGCAGCCGGTGATGCAAGGAAGGCTGCCACTGCTGCGATCTCTGATGCAACGGCAAAACGTTTCATCGGTATCTCTTCTTTCATGTTCTTTTCAACAATATCAGCCACTGTGTTTCCTCTTTTTGCGGTATTCTCGATTAATGAAATTAAACGTTGCGTAGCGGTAGACCCGGGCAAAATATTATTGACGGTGATATTAAACTGACCGAGTTCATTGGCCATAGTTTTTGCCCAACTGGCCACTGCCCCCCGGATCGTATTACTGACTCCCAAATTTTTTATCGGAATTTTTACCGATGTTGATATCACATTAATGATCCTGCCATAACCTTCTTTTTTCATGGAAGGAACCACAGCTTTTGCTAAAATATGATTACAAATAAGATGCTGATTGAATGTATGCAGAAAAGCTTCTTCAGTTGCCTCTAAAATAGGCCCGGCGGCAGGGCCGCCCGTATTATTGATTAGAATATGAACCGCGTGGTTTGCAACATGGTCTTTAGCAACTTTTTTGATTTCTTCCGGTTTGCTGAAGTCAGCAATAAGATAACTATGTTGCTGCCGTAGGGAATTGTCAAGTTTTTGCACAGCTGTCTTTAATGCACCTTCATTTCTTGCGATCAATGTGCAGTTGGCTCCGAGTAATGCAAGCTCTTCTGCAATAGCAAGACCAATTCCCTGTGTGCTGCCGCAAATGATCGCATATTTTCCTTCCAGCGAAAGATTCATAGTGGTGTCAAACCTAAGGAAATTGTTGTAATTTTCTCGGATCAATTTAAAGTGTAAAACAAACTCAATATGGCAGTAATAGCTCCGTTTAATTTACGAAAATGGATCGATGAAAACCGGGACCTGCTACAACCTCCCGTGGGTAATCAATGTGTTTACAAAGATGCTGAGAATTTTATCGTCATGGTGGTAGGGGGCCCCAATGCAAGAAAAGATTATCACTTCAACGAAACAGAAGAATTGTATTATCAGATAGAAGGCGATATTGTTGTAAAAATTATTGATAATGGTGAATTCAAAGATATTCCGATCAAAGAAGGTGAAATGTTTTTATTACCTCCTAAAACGCCACATTCACCTCAACGCGGGCCTGGTACAGTGGGGCTTGTAATTGAAAAGAAAAGGGAATCAGAAGATGATGGCTTTTTATGGTTCTGTGAAAAATGTGGCAATAAACTGTATGAAGAAACCTTACATGTTGATGATATTGTAAAACAATTACCTCCTGTTATGAATCGATTCTGGGAAAACACAATGCATAGAACATGTGACAAATGTGGGGCAGTAATGGAACCTCCTGTTAAAAGAAATTGACTTCACGCAAAGGCGCTAAGTTTACGCAAAGCTGCAAAGAAACCTCGCGCCTTTTTTATTTTACCTTTGCGGCTTTGCGTGAAAAATGAAAATAGATATTCATACTCACATCATGCCGGAACATATGCCAAACTGGACACAAAAGTTTGGCTATGGAGAATTCATCCATCTCGAGCATCGCAATTGTGAAGCTGGTATGATGAAGGGAGATAAATTATTTCGGGTTGTAGAAGAGAATTGCTTCAAAGCAGATGTACGGATAAAAGAAATGGACGAAACAGATGTGACGATACAAGTGCTTTCAACAATTCCAGTTTTATTTAATTACTGGGCAAAACCGGCCGATGGTTTAGAAACATCAAGGTTTTTTAATGACCATATTGCTGAAACAGTTTCAAAAGATCCAAAACGATTTATTGGTTTAGGTACTGTTCCATTACAGGATGTGGATCTTGCAATAAAAGAAATGGAACGATGTGTGAAGGAATTAAAAATGCCCGGACTTGAAATTGCCACCAATATCAATGGAGAAAATTTATCAGAGAAAAGGTTCTTTCCTTTTTATGAGGCGGCCGAAAAATCAGGTTGTGCGTTATTCGTTCACCCATGGGAAATGATGGGCGAAGATAAAATGCAGAAATATTGGCTGCCCTGGTTGGTGGGTATGCCGGCGGAAACTTCAAGAGCAATTTGTTCCATGATATTTGGCGGAGTGTTTGAGAAATTTCCCGGGCTT
>DASVAM010000296.1:0-24245 GCA_036376375.1 Chitinophagaceae bacterium | reverse complement strand
GGATATCTATATTTTTCGGGTGATTGAGCCCAATGGTATGACCATATTCATGAGCGGCAGTTGTCGACCCTTTATATAAATTTTCCAATTTAAAATAGCCGCTGTTGCAATTCAATCCATCAACAAATGAGATATGGTTGTGAGAATACTCTTCAATCCGGAAATAATTGTTTTTCGGATCAAGATTTCGATATATATCAAATGGATCAATGGAAGGATTATGCCAGGCATGGATCCTGAATCTAAC
Source organism: Chitinophagaceae bacterium (assembly GCA_036376375.1). Taxonomy (GTDB): domain Bacteria; phylum Bacteroidota; class Bacteroidia; order Chitinophagales; family Chitinophagaceae; genus VBAS01. The sequence goes on along the minus strand of DASVAM010000296.1, from coordinate 23,998 downwards.
TTCAAACATTATATTTTCAAACTTCAAACACGCCTGCGGTTCATTCCACATCGTTTCAATTTCTTCCCTAATAGATTCAGTGATCTGAGGATCGGCAGCATTGCCATAAGTAATAATATTAGAATAAATGTAAAGCTGTCGATGATGTATGTCTAATTCTGCAGATCCCATTATTCAAATATTATTGAGTACAATTTTTCTTTTTCTGACCGGCCTTTAAATTCCATTTCTCCTATCTCATTCACCCTGTATGCAAACGGTGTAGAAAAATCATGAAGAAAATCACCCGATACGACAAAAGATTCTTCCAGCTCATGGCATTTACTTCTTATTCTCGCTGTTGTGTTCAGGGTGTCACCACTATACACCAAGTCTTTCTTAATGACCCCTATCACACCAGCGGTCACTTCACCGGAATGAATACCTGCTTTGAATGTAGGACAGATGCCATATCGTTTCATGAATTTCGGTTCACGTCTTTTTAATAAGAAAAAAGATTGACGAAGAAACTTAAAGCAACGTTGTTTATTGAGGGGAGTATTTTTCCAGGAAAGCACGACTTCATCACCGACATATTGATAGATCTCACCGCCGTTAGCAAGGATGGGAATTGTTATTTCCGCAAAAAAATCCCGAAGCAACCGGAAATATTTTGTGTGTCCAAGCTTCTCGGCAATCGTTGTCGCATTATTTATATCGACAAAAATAAAGATCCTGTTTTCGATCCTTGGATTTACATATTTACCCCGCATCATTCCCCAAAATCCACCGGGTCCATATTTATCTACTACTTCTAATATCACGATGGTCAATAGTGTCATGATGCCAAGGTCAAACATGAAGATCATAAAGGCTTTTGAAAGGAAAACTTCCCGGTAAAAAATATCTGCAAAGTCATTTAATGATTCAGGTTGACCAAAGGCATAATAGCCTGCAAGCATTACAAAAGCTATCAATAAGAATAAGCCAAAGGCTAAAAGCATTTTCAACAGGATAGAAATCCACAAAGGGTAGTGACGAAAAGCGTTTTTCAAATAAAACACCAAGGCGGCGGAAACAATAAATCCAATAATAGCAAAGGCAAGCGAAAAAATAATAAGCGAATGCCCTTTCATATCATCTTTGTTGATCAGGATGATATTATATAAAAAAAGAAATGCAAACACTACCCAGATGATAGAAATGTTTGCCAGAATGAGAAGCCGGTAACGTAGAATTCTCCTTGAAGCCATAAATTATTATCGCTTACATACAAGTATCAAATTAATTCGAGAGAATAGACCTTTGATTTTTCAACTCTCCCTTTGAACTCCATTTCACCGATCTCATTAGCCTGGAAACCTCTGGGTATCCTGAAATCTTTCACGAAATCTATTGAGGCAATATAGGGGTGCTTCAATTCATGACACTTGCTTCTTATCCTGGCTGTCGTGTTAAGCGTATCACCACTGAATACCAGATCTTTTTTTATGATACCTACATAGCCGACGGTAACATCGCCCGCATGTATACCTGCCTTGAAAGTTGGCGAAACCCCATATTCTTTCATATAATAATCTTGTTTTCTTTTAAAGACCTCTACTGCCTGCCTGATAAAACGTAAACAACGTACTTTGTTTCTTGGAGTATTCTGCCAGCAGATCACGACTTCATCACCTACATATTGATAAATATGTCCCGAATTGCTGATGATCGGATCAGTTATATCAGCAAAAAAATCATGCAGCATATTAAAATACTTTTCGTGACCGATCTTTTCTGCAATGGTTGTAGAATCATTAATATCAAGAAAAAGAAATATCCTGTTTTCTTTCCTGGGCTTGTTATACCGGCCTCTTATTAAATTTCTAAGACCACCCGGCCCGTACTTATCTGATATTTCCAGGATGAGAATAGAAAGAAAGGCCAGGAACCCCATGTCCACCATCAGCATTAAAAAGCTGGGGGTAAGAAGTATATTTTGAACAAATTCTTTTTCAAATTCGATAAAACTAAGTCCACCATCGTGACGGAAGATCCAGTATGCAAACACGACAATAACTGATACAATTAAAAACAAAAAAAATGTCAGGGTCATTCTTAGTATTGTCGATAACCAGATCGGAAGTTTGCGAAACATGTCCTTGAGAAAAAATGCTTCGGCGCCGGCTACAATGATACCCATCATTGCAAAAGCAAGGGAAAAAAAGCTTAACCTCCTTCTTGCCAGCACATCTTTATCTACTTCAACAATGTTGTATAAAAAAAGTATACTGAATAAAACCCAGATGATAGCAATATTGAGAACAAGATAAAGCCTGTACCAAAGCACCCTGCGTGAGATCATAAAAAAAGCGTCGTTTTGGTCAACGCTTAAAATTATTGATTAATCGCTAAAAATCCACAAAGCATTTTAATTTCGGACAGGCTTCCCACCTTTCAAGTCTGGCTGTAATCTCACAATGACATCAATTCTAAAACAAGAACAAGATGATTAAGGATTATGGTTCTAATAAAGCGCCGGTTTTGGTAACGTCTAAAAACATTAATAAATGAGCGGAAAAGTATTCTTTTTATTGATTCGCTTATTTGTACGACCCACGATAGATCTGCAATCAAATTTTGACTTTGTCAGAGAGTCAAAATTGTAACATCAACAAACAACTATAATATTAACAAACCAATTGGAAGAACAGGCTGCCATCAGTATCCCTGTTCACCTGTAAAAAAGTATTTTTGCAATCCAATTAAAATATTAAAAACTATGAAAATATTGTGGCAGCTGCTGTTGGTGGGTTCCATTTTGATAATCTCGTGCAAGAAAAAGGACGTTCCGGCACCAAATCCTGTCTCTTCCACCCCTACAAAGGAAGAACTGTTAATGGATTCTGTTTATTTGTATACGAAAGAAGTTTATTTGTGGCAGGATGTAATTCCCGGATATGATCAGTTTAAGCCGCGACAATACAAAAGTGCCACCGAACTTGAGTCGGCGCAAAAGGTAATGACGGCGATTAGAAATCTGCAACCCCTCGACAGATTTAGCTTTGTGACAACCCGCGAGCAATCAAGCGGTTTACAAACCGGAGAAGATGCTGATTTTGGGTTTTTCATAAAGGCCGCATCACTGGATGCAGTTTCCCCCATAGATTCTGTTTATTGGTTTGTTACTTATGCATATGCCCAATCCTCAGCAGGCATCGCAGGTGTTCAACGAGGCTGGTATATCTCAAAGGTCAATGGGACATCAATCGGCTACGATCAAAATAGCGCCAATATTTTGAATAATGTTTTTTTTGGAGTGACGACGAGTGCAAATTTTGAGTTTAAAAAACCGGATGGAACTACGGCAGCTGTGAACCTGAGCAAGACTGCCTTTACTGCCAATTCTGTGCTTTACAAAAATGTTTTTGATGCCGGCGGAAAGAGGGTGGGATACTTCGTATTTAACCAGTTTTTCGGACAGCCATCAAGGAATGAGTTGGCGCAGCTATTTACTTACTTCCAGAGCGAGAATATAAATGAATTGATCATCGATCTGAGATACAATGCAGGGGGCTCGGTCGAAACGCAAGATACCCTCGCCGATTTACTGGCTCCAGTGGCGGCCAATAACCAAACGATGTATAAGTATATATTCAATCCGACCTTACAGAATAATCAACATCAATTGATACGCAAAAAACCCGGCTATGGAAATATTTTCACATCAGCAGCCAATACTGTAAAATTTGAAAAAGCCGGTACCCTGAATTTGTCCCGCATTTTTGCGATCGTTTCGGGTGGTTCTGCTTCGGCCAGCGAATTACTAATTAACAATCTTAAACCTTATATGGAGGTGAAATTAATCGGGGACACAACTTACGGTAAGCCAGTTGGTTTTTTCCCGATACCTGTTTATGATTACGACCTATATCCTATCTCATTCAAAACGGTGAATAGCACCGGAAGCGCAGATTATTACACAGGTTTTGTTCCCGATAAATTGGCCCCTGACGGGGTCGATAAAAACTGGGGCAATGTAGATGAGCCCTGCCTGGCCGCTGCTTTAAGATATATAACAACAGGGAGTTTTAGAATCTCCACTAGTGCCTCCCAACAGGATCTTCGCCTTCAGGCAGCGAAGGAAGCGGAATTTTTCAACCAGTCGTTGAATAGAAATAAGTTTTTGGGGATGTTTATTGAGCAATAAAGCCAGAAAAGAGTATTCAAAAAAGGGTGGCTTAGCTGCCCTTTTTATTTTGTTTTCTGCGTAGTTTTTTCGAAGAACGAATATCTTTTTTGCATGCTGAATCCTTTGAATAAATCGAAACAGGAGGAGCGTTTAATTGATCTTTTTTATTTTTTTCTCCGAGTATTATATCGCCCTGGGACGACTTATCAATTATTTTTTGCGTTGCTATTGTATCTTTTGTTTGTGCAGATAGAGAACAATTCATAACAAAAAGGAAAATACCAAAACAAATAAACCTGATACTACTCATGGCTGCGATCTTTCTACTTTGATGATTTGACCAGCAATAAAGATCACCAATCGAAAACAAATATTTGTTAAGAAAATGAATATAATTCAATTCCTGACCGGCTTTCCCCCTTTCAAAACGGATTGAATTCTTTCGAGGGATTTCTTTTCACCGCAAAGAGATAAAAAAGCTTCTCTTTCCAGGTCCAATAAATATTGTTCTGACACTAAAGAAGGTTCACTAAGATCGCCGCCGCACATTACATACGCCAGCTTTTTTGCAACCACAACATCATGATCGGTTGCATAATTTGCTCTCCACATACCATTAATCCCCGCATACAAAGCACCCAAAGCAGATCGTCCTAACACCTTTACATCTTTTCTTTGAACAGGCGTTGAATAACCAGAGTCATAGATCTCCATCACCGATCTTTTAGCTTCAGCAATTCTTCTGCCCCGGTTCATCACTACTTCGTCAAGGCCTTTTCTATAAACTCCTATCTCAAATCCTTCGAAAGCAGAAGTAGCGACTTTTGCAGTTGCAATAGAAAGAAACCTGTTTTTAAGTGTGATGGTTTCTGGTTCATCTTCGTGCATTTCATCCGATGCCCGTACGACAAATTCTTTTGTACCGCCGCCGCCAGGTATCAAACCAACTCCGAGTTCAACCAGGCCCGTATATGTTTCAGCTGCCGGGCAACATTTATCTGCATGAAGACTTAATTCACAAGCGCCGCCTAATGCTAAACCATGTGGAGCGACAACAACTGGCACTGAGGAATACCTTGCACGCATCATCGTATTTTGAAACATCCTTATCGCCATATCCAGTTCGTCATATTCCTGGTCAATAGCCAGCATAAATATTAGGCCCACATTCGCGCCCGCGCTGAAATTGGCGCCTTCATTGGCAATTACCAACCCTTTAAAATTCTTTTCCGCCTTATCGATTGATGTTTGAATACCGGCCAGGACATCCCCGCCAATACTTCCCATTTTAGTGAACCATTGTAATCCCAACACATCATCACCAAGATCATACAGTTTACAACTTCCGTTGTTCCAGATCTGTTTATCCTGGTAGTTGCTCATCACAATAAACGCATCACCACCCGGCAACGCTTTGTATGTTTTACTAAGTTGGTCGTAATACAATTTTTTGCCGGCTTCAACTTTATAAAATGATCTGTTTCCTGCTGCTATCATTTCATCTACCCATGGAGCTGGCTTATAGCCGGCGCCCTTCATTGCTTCAACTGTTTTTGCAACGCCCAGAACGTCCCAGCTTTCGAAGGCGCCGATTTCCCAGCCAAAACCCGCCATCATCGCATCATCCACACGATAAAGTTCATCGCTGATTTCAGGAATGCGATGAGAAATGTAGGAGAATAAACCGTAATGGAAATGCCGGTAGAACTCCCCGGCTTTATCATTGCCGGCAACAAGCATCTTTAATCTGGTGTAAAGATCATCAACCGGTTTGGCTGCCTCTATTGTGGCAAACTTTGCTTTTGTTCTGGGAACATATTCAAACCTTTTCAGATCCAGGACTTGTATCTCCTTGTCTGATTTTCTTTCTTCGGGACTACCCGATGTTACAGGTAATTTGATTTTTTTAAAAAACCCCTGGCCGGTTTTGTCGCCGAGCCAATTATTCTCAAGTATTTTATTCAGCCAGGAAGGAATATTAAAAACCTCTCTCGCTTCGTCATTTGGGCAATTATCATAAACCCCTTTTGCAACTTTTATCAACGTGTCAATACCAACGACGTCAGCCGTGCGGAAAGTGGCTGATTTAGGACGACCGATTATCGGCCCCGTTAATGCATCAACTTCATCAATTGTTAATTCAAGCTTATCAACCAATTTAAAAAGTGACATAATACCAAAGACGCCGATACGGTTTGCAATAAAGGCGGGTGTGTCTTTACATAGGACGGTCGTCTTACCGAGATAGAGATCACCATAATCCATTAAAAAATCAACAACAGAGGGATCCGTTTCCGGTGTTGGAATTATTTCTAATAATCTTAAATAGCGCGGTGGATTAAAAAAATGTGTTCCACAAAAATGTTTTTTGAAATCGTTACTGCGTCCTTCGGACAACATATGGATGGGGATACCCGATGTATTTGATGTGATCAGCGTGCCCGGCTTACGAAATTGTTCAACCTTTTCATAGACCTGTTTTTTTATGTCCAGTCTTTCCACTACCACTTCCATCACCCAATCGCAATCGGTGATCTTTTTCATGTCGTCATCAAAATTTCCAGTTGTAATTTTTTTTATAACATTCTTATGATAAACAGGAGAAGGGTTTGACTTCACTGCAGCGGCGAGTGCATCATTGACTATTTTATTTCTTTCAACCGGTTTATTACTTTCAATAGCTTCCTTTGGTACGATATCCAGCAATAAAACCTGCAAACCGATGCCCGCAAAATGACACGCAATGCGGGAGCCCATTACACCGCTTCCTAAAACGGCCACCTTTTTGATGATCCTTTTGTCCATAGCAAATTAGTTAGTTAAACAACTATTCGGGACCGAAGGTAAGTGATTTTACGAAACAGCTTGAGTCCTGTTTTGGGAGAACTACGATTTTAAAAACACAGAGGACCATCTCAACTTAACCCAGGTCATTAATTTACTATAAATAGATAAATGAGAGAGGATCAATGCAAGAAAGGAGATTACAATCCGTTCTAATAGTGCGAATCAATTCCAATGAAAACCAATTCATCTGCAAAAAAAAGCAGCAAGCCAGCTCTCTCTGTCAGCCATAAAGCTGCTGCGGAACTTTCTGAATTGCTTCACCATTTACCGGATGCGCTGATCATTACTGATCTTTCTTTCAATATTACTGGCTGGAATGATGCTGCCGAAAAACTACATGGCCTGCCAGGCGCGAGAGGAAAAAACTTATTTGAGTTAATCAAGGTCGACATACTCGCCTCAACAATGGAAACGATTACCGGCGATTTATCAAAAAAGGGAACTTGGGAGGGCGAAGTCATCTACCACAGGCACGACGGTGAGAAATTTGTTTTTAAAACCGTTGCTACTTCTATACTGGATGATAATAATAACCCTGCCAGTATAGTTTTTGTCAATCATAATATTACTAAAATAAAAAGCACAGAAAAGAAGCTGGCAGAAGCTGAAGCAACTTATGAGAAACTTGTTAATACATTGGTGGATGGAGTGATCATGTTGGATAAAGATGGAAAAATAACCACCTGTAACAAGAGAGCTTCAGCGATTTTGGGATCGAGTGAAGATGATTTATTAGGAAAGGAGTTAGGAGATTCGTCCTGGAAAGCAATAAAAGCAGATGGAACGCCTTTTCCATGGTATGAATTTCCGAGTATTGTCAGTTTGCAAACCGGGTTTCCGCAGCGCAATGTAAAAATGGGCGTTAATCTTCCTAATGGTTTATTTGTTTGGTTATTGATGAATTCCGAAGCCCTGATCCGTATAGGTGAGTTTGACCCATATGCAGTAGTGGTCTCTTTTTCGGACATAACGGACAATGTGAATCGCGAAGAAGAGCTTAGAAGAAGCAACGAACGATTCTTCTATGTTTCGAAAATAACTTCTGATGCTATTTGGGATATTGACCTTGCAACAAAGCAGATTTACAGAAGTGACACTTTTTATGAATTATCAGGCTATAGCCGTGACGAAATAAAACCTGATCTCGATTGGTGGTTCAATAAAGTCCATCCAACAGACCGCGAAAGAGTGAAAAACAAAGTGCAGGACCATATTCAGAAAGGAGAAGAACGCTGGGAAGACGAATATTTATTTCTTTGCGCTGATGGGTCGTATAAATTTTTACTTGACTCCGGAATCATCCTGTATCGGCATGGTAAGCCAGTAAGGATCTTAGGCGCCATTCGCGACCTGACCGAAAAGAAGAAACTTCAACAGCAACTGCTGCAGGAGCAGGAACAAAAACATAAGGCAGTGAGTCAGGCTGGTATTGCAGCCCAGGAAGCAGAACGCAGCGATATTAGCCGGGAGCTTCACGATAACGTCAACCAGTTATTGATGAGTGCAAAACTGTTCATGAATTCTGCCAAAACAGATCCGGGTAAAGCAGAAGAGCACATTGAAAAGGCGATCACTTATCAAATGATGGCGGTAGAAGAGATCCGGAAACTTTCAAAGGCATTGAATACATCGCTTGTAAAAGTCATAGGTCTTAGCCGAAGCATCGATGATATTATTATTAATATGAAAGCGTTCCAGGGCATCGAAACGGTGTTTGATTATGATCAGAAGCTCGATAAGATACTTTCTGACGATCAAAAACTGATGATCTTCAGAATTCTCCAGGAACAAACTAATAATATTATTAAGTATGCTGATGCCAAAAGTGTAATCATTAGCTTAAAAGAAGAAAATAACGTCGTTTGTCTCTCAATTAAAGACGATGGAAAAGGATTTGATGTTTCGGTTCAATCAAAAGGAATTGGGTTTATCAATATCGTTAACCGTGTTGATGCTTTTGGAGGAGAAATGGTACTTGATTCATCACCCGGGAATGGTTGTTCGCTGCAGGTCAATTTTCCTCTGGCATTCAATTAATCAAGATCTATAGCCGGCAATTGACGCGTCTTTAATTGTTTATTGTACTTTTTCATCAATCTTTTATTCTTTTTTGCCCCTACGCTTGACGCCACACCACTCATTGCAATTTTAATATAATAGTTTATGAACGATCTGTCCCGTAACCGTGGAAAATAAACAATACCAACTCTTTTGCGATTTTCATTTTTAATAATAAAGCTGTTGGCGATAAATGTCATCAATCCCTGCAAAAATCTTTTCTTTTCTTCATTTCCATTTTTTAAGAACTGAACTTTCAGGTCATGGTAATACATTCTCATTTCACCCAATGAAAGATGCTCATGGGCAATTGCTCTCATTGTAAGTGTATCGAGATGTCCTGATTGTATTTTTATAGAAGATAGAGCCGGCAATATTTGATTAAGATATAACATAGAATGCGGCCTCATTCTTACAGTTATGAGAAATCCGGAGAGGCTATCGAGGTAAGATTCCCTTGTTCTTAATCTGATCCAGCCTGAATCGAGCAGGTAGCCGTTCAATCTTATTCTCAAGCTGTCGGAATCGGTTATTCCAAAATTTTTTATCGGAAAGATGTCACCATTCATTCTTGTTACCGGGATCACAGCCGTTTCCTGGGTCTTGTCATTTAGTTCTGTGTAAACTGCAGTGCCATTTGAAATAAGTATCGTATCAATCGAAACTTTAAAAGGGATCTTCTGTATCAATTTTGCGGCTAATGGTTTTATTATACCCGCGTTAAATGGTGGTCGCTTGTCACGGTAGGAAGTAAAATAAGGGTCATCAATTGTAACATTTCCTGAACGAAATACGCTGTCGTCGAGATATTGGTCAAGATCGAACCTGGAAACTGAAAGCTTACCCGTTCTTAACGTTATATAATCCTTTTGCCATTTATTAGCTGCCACAAATTCGTCACGGCTGACAACGGGATGAAACGAAAAAGAATCAACAGAAAAACTTTTCGCAGCCTTGCTGAATGAAAGATCATGCCATGCCCAGCTATTTTTTTCATCAATGATCTGTCCGGAAATATCGGTGACCGTAAAAGAAGGATTTTTTTTAATGATCGCTTTCAGATCACCGGTTATGTCTGAACCTAATTGCAGATTTTTCAAAATACCTTCGTAAACTCTGAGGTTTGCTGGTTTTTTTCCAATACTATCAGCCGTAAAATTTTTGGCATCAACTTTATTTACATTCAGCGACCAAAATAGTTTTTTGCCGGGGATCAGCGTGAGGTCGCTAAGCTGTATATCCAGAGAGCCTTCTTTTGAAGTGGTGGTTTTGTTATTTGAATTCGTTACCGCGAAATTTGAAAGCTTTGTATTCAGCGAAGCGATGGTGATCTTATTATCCGTTCCGCCGCTTTTCAAATTCCTGAGTTGGATATCACTCCCACCTCCATCCCAGGAAATTTTTCGCGTGCCTTCCGAAGTAACATTTTCCAACGAAAAGACAGGATTAGACATTTCAACCTTATCAACTAGAATCCCAGGCAAAGACGTTTCTTTACTGCTGTCTTTTTTCTCACTGAATCGTAGCCTGATCACGGGATCGTCAAGTTTTAGATTCCCGATTTGCGACGACCCTTTTATTATGCTATTAACATCGGGGGTAAAACTAATATTGACTGCCTTGAAATCAATGCTATCGTTGTTTCTTGCCTGTTTCAATTGAAAATTTTTTAATGATGATGGGGCATGATCGGATAAGGAAAAATTATCGGTTGTAATAGAGGACTGTTGGTCGAACACGTAAAGTGATTTCCCATCGGTTTTAAGTGAATGGATCTTTAGTTTTTCTTTTTTGTCTATTGAAGCAATAGAAAGCGAATTCAGGAAAACAGACATCGAGCTTTTTGTATTGTTGAAATAGAACTGGGTATTGGTCGCTTGTATCTTATTCAGTAAAATAATTAATGGGTCAGTGGATTTCTTGCCGCCTTTTAAAAGGTTTATTTCGACAGCTGCTTTATTCCAGCTGATCCCATCGCCTATCAACGTTTTTAAAGAGTCGATATATACGAGGCTATCCAGTTTCACATTCCTGGCATCAACATTGAACGTTTGTTGATGATCATACACATTTACTTTATCAAATAAGAACTTTTTATTTACCCCATCGAATGATGCATTGTCCATATAGACAACTAATTCTTTTGTCTTCATCACTCCCTTCTTAAAGTTCAGTAGTTCAACAGAACGTTGCACATTAGCGATCGACAGCGTGTCGGCTACGTTGTTACTGTTTAAAATCAGGTTTGCATCATCAAGGAGGAGATCAATTGTTTGTCTTGTTCTTATTTTTAACTTACCATTCTCTATAACAAGTTTTTCAAGACTCATGAAATTGTTGATACCTTCTAATGAATTAACGATGGGATTCCGTGATCTTGGTTTTGCAGTTGCCGAGGGATAATAATCGATGACAGGCCTTATTAGCAATGCCTGTTTGGCAATGACTTTTTGATCAAATAAGAGATCGGCCCACGATAGCTCGCTTAGTATAAATTGTCGCACCTGGATATTGCGTTTGTCTTTATATGGTTCCGTATTAACGGAGAAATTGCTGAGCAAGATCCTTTTTTCCCTCAGTCGAATACTATCAAAACGTAAGAAGTAACTGCTGTCCTTCACAAAGTTCTCATAATTGCGGATGGCCATATCAAAACTTTCCAGCGAAATTGGCTGCGGCTTGCTTTGGTCTATTGTCAGCCCGGTCATCTCAAAATTGTTCTTTTCGGAAGTAAACGATGTGCTGTTATCGTTGCGGGTGGTCGTGATGTCCAGCGAAGCATTTTTTACCCCTACATAGCCCAATTGCATGTCGCCTGTGAGCTGGTTGATCAACGTATCAAGGTTGGGTATCTTCCTGGGTGCTGAGCTTTTGTTTTTTAGCTCTAACTGTATTTTGAAATTTGGATTAAGACAGTAGACGGTATCAGCTTTTATAAGATCTTTTTCATATAGCGACTTAAAATCAACATTGGTAAGTTTTAATGTGTCGAGAAAAAGAGAAAATCCGGACGAGTCATTATCACTTCTTTTACCGATCATCGTACAGCTGTCAATTTCTATCAGCCTTTTTTTGATCTTGATCCGGAAACGACTGAAGGCAAGGCGATGATTGCCATCGGGAAAAGTTATATCCTGGTTTTTTGTCCAAAAGACCAGTTTTTCGGAATCCGGAAAATCCTCCGGGTCTGTATTCTCATCCACTTTAAAATCTTCAATATGAAAATGCATTCCCGTTATTACCAGTGGTTGTTGATCCGGGTGGACTTTGTTTATTAATTTAAACTGCCCTTCATCAAACTGGAATCGTTTTACTTCAAGATAGCGCAAAGCGTCCATTATCGAATTGTACACTTTTCCCATTTCCTGTGGAATGGAAATATCTCCGCGGCCTGCCGTATCCAGCGGCTTCAACCTTGTCACTTCTATTCTCGGGGCAATCAATGCCAGTGAATCGATCCTTAATTCCTTTCTTGTAAAAATCGGGACCAGGGCTTTAACTTTCAGTTTTATTTTATCGACCTGGAAATGATAGGAGGTGACAAGATCAAGCGAATCATTCGAAAAAAAAGTCACATCCTGTAATTCAACTTTTTTGCTGAAGTAATTGAATTTGATATTTTTTACCTGCAGTTTTAATTTTCCGTTTGACTCTTTATCGACAATTTCTTCGATCAAAGTCTCTGCATTATTAACAACATAAACGTGGAGGGCAGTAATTAGAATAACGATGATCCCCAGGATGATTCCGAGGGTTTTAAGTATTTTCTTCTCAAGCCAGACAATCCACATTCAATAGCTGGGGTTAATAGGTTATCAAATTACTCAAATTTGAGCTAAAGAAAAAGCCACCCGTTTGATGGTGGCCTCATAAGCTTTTAGCTTACTGAAGAACCGGGATTAACTGTTTCTTCAGGCTTTAGTAAACGAAGTCTTCCATCCTTGTCTTCCGCCGTCAGGATCATTCCCTGGCTCTCAATACCTTTCATTTTTCTGGGCGCAAGATTGGTTACCACTACAACTTGCTTGCCAACCATTTCTTCAGGTTTATAATGAAGCGCAATACCGCTTACAATTGTCCTGGTTTCGATGCCCAGGTCAATTGTCAATTTTAACAACTTATCGGCTTTAGCCACCTTTTCGCAGGCTGTTACTGTGCCAACCTGAAGATCAAGTTTGGCAAAATCATCGTAGACAATTTCGGTCTTCGGATTTTGCTCCCGAATGCTATCGGGATCAGATTTATCTAAATCCATTTTGGAATTTATTATTTCGGTTTTTATTAATCCGCTTTTAAGTTTATCAATTTGTGCCTTTATCTCATTGTCCTCGATTTTCCTAAACAACAGTTCAGGAGGTCTTAAGGAGTAACCAACGCTCAATAATTTTAATTTTCCGGCATTCTCCCAGTCCAGCATCTTATCAACTACCTTCATCATATATAACATTTTCTTTGCAGTGTTTGGCAAAAATGGATTGACAAGAATGGCAAGGTTCGCGGTCAATTGCAGGCAAAGATGTAAGCAATTATCAATTTCTTTTTGAGCAGCTAGGGAGGGTGGTCCGTCGTCCGTGTTCTTCTTAGCTTTTATCCACGGCTCCTTCTTCTGCATGTATTGATTTCCTTTGCGTGAAAGATCGATCACTTCAAACAATGCATCCCGAAATTTATATTCTTCAATCAAATTTTCAACCCTCAACTTTGAACTTTTAATTTCTTCCATTATCCACCTGTCTTCATCATCCAGGATTTCCTCATGCAGTTTGGGTACTTTACCGTTGCAAAGCTTATGCATCAATACCCACGTACGGTTCACAAAATTTCCGAAAATAGAAGCCAGCTCACTGTTATTCCTGTCCTGGAAATCTTTCCATGTAAAATCATTGTCTTTTGTTTCCGGCGCATTTGCACATAATACATAACGGAGCACATCTTCGCCACCAGGAAAATCTTTTACATATTCATGCACCCACACGGCCCAGTTACGACTGGTGCTCACTTTATCTCCTTCAATATTTAAAAACTCATTGGCTGGAACGTTATCCGGCAATACAAAATTTCCATGCGCCTTTAACATGGAAGGAAAAATGATGCAGTGGAAAACGATATTGTCCTTACCGATAAAATGAACCAGCTTTGTATCTTCTTTGCACCAATAATCAGCCCATTTATCGGTCAGTTCTTTCGTGGCGGAGATATAACCGATCGGTGCATCAAACCAAACATACAAAACCTTGCCTTCTGCACCGGGTAAAGGAACTTTTATTCCCCAGCTGCTGTCTCTTGTCATTGCTCTTGACTGTAACCCCTGATCCAACCAACTTTTGCATTGCCCATAAACGTTATTCTTCCATTCTTTATGTCCTTCGATCAGCCATTTATTTAACCATGGCTCATAGTTCTGTAAAGGAAAATACCAATGCTTTGTTTTCTTTTTCACCGGTACCGCATCACTTAATGCGCTGCGTGGATTGATCAACTGCTCGGGACTTAAAGAAGATCCGCATTTTTCACATTGATCGCCGTAGGCGCCCGGATTGGCACACACGGGGCAAGTACCGATAATATACCTGTCTGCTAAAAACGTTTTTGTTTTTTCATCGTAGTACTGTTCCGTTTCTTTTTCCTCAAACAAACCATCATCATACAGTTTTTTGAAAAAAGCCGAAGCAGTTTCATGATGCACTTTGTCAGAGGTCCGGGAATAGATGTCGAACGAAATACCCATCTGCTCAAAACTCTCTTTGATCATTGTATGGTATTTGTCAACTATCTGTTGCGGCGTCACACCTTCTTTCAAGGCACGAATCGTAATGGGTACACCATGCTCATCGCTGCCGCCGATAAATTTTACATCTCTTTTTTGTGCCCGCTGATACCGGACATATATGTCGGCAGGAATATAGCATCCGGCCAGATGACCAATATGTACAGGCCCGTTCGCGTAGGGCAATGCTGCAGTAACCAGTATTCTTTTATAATCCATACCCCAAATCCGCCTACGGCGGAGCTTTATACCTTTTATGTTTTAAACATTCCCCTAAAAAATTATTCCCCCTTCAGGGTGTTAGGGGGTTTGCAAAAATACCGGATTAAAGACCATTGCCCAAACGATGGCGATTAGCAGATTTTATCTACATTGAGAAAAATTATTCATTACTTATGTCAGCCAAAACTGTCGAAGAGAAAATAACCGAGCTCGGGTATGAATTACCAACCCTTCCCGCTTCAAAAGGTATTTATAAACGTTGTCTCATAGACGGCAATCATCTATATGTTTCCGGGCACATTTCAGTAAATGCAGATGGAAGTTCTATAACCGGCAAACTGGGTAAAGACCTGACCGAAGAACAAGGAAAATCAGCAGCAAGACAATGCGGGCTTGCAATTCTTTCATCATTAAAAGCAGAGTTAGGCGATTTTAGAAAAATAAAAAGAGTAATGAAAGTGCTGGGTATGGTGAATGCGACGCCCGAATACGAAAAGCATCCCATTGTCATCAATGGCTGCAGCGAATTATTTGTACAACTATGGGGTGAAGACGACGGAAAAGGAGTTCGCAGTGCAGTAGGCATGGGTTCATTGCCCGGGAATGTGGCAGTAGAAATAGAAGCTATGTTTGAAATTTATTAATTCAAATTTGAATTGCCCCTCCGGTTAGAACGGGGGGAGGAGAACAGGTCTTTTTATCGCTGGCCGGAAGACCGGAGCAAATCAAGATTTTTAAACTGATGTCAGAAAGTTGGTATGAGATAAGCAATATTGAAGAGCTGGATTCCCCGGCATTGGTTGTATTTCCTGAGAGAGTGAAACACAATATTCAATTAGCAATTGATATGATCGGGGATGTAGCTCGTTTACGACCACATATCAAAACCAATAAATCTGCGGAAGTTGCTACGCTGATGCTGAATGTGGGCATCACGAAATTTAAATGTGCAACGATCGCGGAGGCGGAAATGCTGGCGCAATGTAGGGCACCGGATGTTTTGTTGGCTTACCAGCCACTTGGTCCAAAGCTTAACCGTTTTATTTCACTGGTAAAAAAATATCCGGGCACAAAATTTTCTTGTCTTACTGATAATATTTCAGCAGCTAACGAACAAGCTTCAGTATTCAATGCGGCTCAGTTAACCATACCGGTCTTCATGGATCTGAATGTGGGGATGAACCGAACCGGGATTTTGCCAGACGAAAAAGCAATTGAATTAGCCAGGCATTGTTCGACGTTAAAGGGGATAATTCTCAAAGGTCTTCATGCATATGATGGACATATCCGGGATGTCGTTTTCGAAACAAAAAAGCAAAAATGCGATGAGGCTTTTGCTACTGTGCAAAGGCTAAACGAGCAGTTAAAGCTCCCAACAATCATCATGGGCGGCTCACCGGCTTTTTCCGTTCATTGCAAAAGAAAAGATATCGAATGCAGCCCGGGTACTTTTGTTTATTGGGATAAAGGCTACATTGATCTTTGCCCCGAACAGAAATTCTTGCCCGCGATCGTATTGGTAACAAGGATTATCTCTTTGCCTTCAGCAAATAAAATTTGCACTGACCTGGGACATAAATCAGTGGCTGCAGAAAACGAGATCAATCGAAGGATCTTCTTCTTAAATACGGATGGATTAAAGCCGGTTGGGCAAAGTGAAGAACATCTTGTTTTGGAAACAAAAAAAGATCATTCTTACAAAGTGGGAGATATTTTTTATGGTTTGCCATATCATGTTTGCCCAACGGTTGCTTTGTATGAAAGAGTCTATACAATCGACGGAGGTAAAGTAACCGGCGAATGGAAGAATCTGGCGAGAGACAGGAAAATAACTGTTTGAGGTTTGAAGCTTGAGGTTCGATGTTACTTGACCTCAAACTTTGAACCTCGAACTTCAAACGAAGCCGAATGTTCATCGTTGACGCACATCTTGATCTTGCATGGAATGCGATCGAATGGAATCGTGATCTGCAATTACTCGTCAAACAGATTTGTGAAAGAGAAAAAGGTTTGACGGATAAAGCTGGTCGCGCAAATGCTACAGTTTCTTTACCTGAATTAAGAAAGGGAAATATTGGGCTGGTGGTGGCTACCCAAATTGCAAGGTATGTTGCGCCTGGCAACCCTTTGCCCGGTTGGCATTCGCCGGAACAGGCATGGGCGGCAACGCAAGGCCAGCTCGCATGGTACAAAGCAATGGAAGAGCAGGGAGAGATGGTGCAAATAAAAGATCTGCGTTCTTTAAATATTCATCTTGATATCTGGAACGATAGTGGACCAAATGAGCAAAAACCCATTGGTTACATTTTGAGTCTGGAAGGCGCCGATTCGTTAATTACCATCGACCATTTAGAAAGAGCGTATGAATACGGATTGAGAGCAGTTGGGCCTGCACATTATGGCCCGGGCCGATATGCAAACGGTACCGATGCAACCGGCGAAATGAATACAGACGGTTTAGCATTGCTCAAAAAAATGGAAGAGCTGAATGTCATTTTAGATGCGACGCATCTTTGTGATGATGCTTTCTGGCAGGCAATGGACAATTTCAATGGACATGTGTGGGCCAGTCATAATATGTGTCGTGCATTGGTAGACCACAACCGACAATTCAGTGATGATATGATAAAAGTCTTGATCGAAAGAGGCGCGGTGATCGGTGCGGCTTTCGATGCATGGATGATCGTGCCGGGATGGGTAAGGAAGAAATCAATGCCTGAAGAAATGAACTGTAACCTGGAGAAGGTGATCGATCATATTGATCATATCTGTCAATTGGCAGGTAATTCATTACATATTGGTATTGGCTCTGATCTTGATGGGGGTTATGGACGTGAACAATGTCCATACGATCTTGAAACAATAGCTGATCTGCAAACTATTCCTTCGATACTTCGCAAACGAGGATACGCTGATATTGATGTGGAAAATATCATGCACGCCAATTGGATAAATTTTTTAAGAAGGGCCTGGAGTAAATAATGCTTAATATGGAGATGGACTAACTGAAGTCCACCCACCGTCAATAATTAAGCTTTGGCCTGTTATATGTTTTGCGCCGGGAGAAACAAGAAATAAAGCTGCATTGGCAATTTCATTTGTAGTGGCTGGTCTCCCCAACGGCGTGATCCTGCTCCAGGTTTTTGTATATTCTTTATCTTCTGATGTTCGTTCAGTGACCGTTGCACCGGGCGCAATAGCATTCACATTTATATTACAGGGAGATAATTCGATCACTAAATTTTTAGCCAGCATTTCTACACCTGCTTTGGTGATGGCATACGCTGCTAAATTTTTATGAGCCTGGTGTCCGACTACAGAAGACATCAATAGGATACTTCCACCAGTTCCCTGTTGTTTCATTTGTCTGGCGGCAGCCTGCGCCAGGAAAAAACTACCGCCAAGATTTAGCTGCATTACTTTGTTAAACGCATCCGGCGTATAGTCAAAAAAGTCGGCAAATAATGTAATACCGGCATTAGCAATAGCAATTGTCAGTTTGCCAAAATCATTTACCGCTTTTTTTACCATTTCATTTATGAAACTAATCTCTGATGCGTCACCGGTAATGCCGACACAATTTCCACCTTCGGCTTTTATTTTATTAGTTGCCGAAGAAGTAAGATTCTCTTCGATATCATTTAGTACAACGGCCGCACCATTCATAGCAAGCTGCCGGCAGATCTCAAAACCGATTCCCTGGCCGGCTCCTGTAACGATCGCTACCTGGTCGTAAAACTCTTGTTTATCCATTAATAGTATGAAAGATACTGTTTCTTTTTATGCTTTACCCAATGAGCCTTCATATAATTAATTACTCTTTATTGCGACAATTCGGGGTAAATAAGAACTTAACGAGACGCCAAACAAAAATTCTTTTTCATTGGGATTTCGAAAAGATTTATTCAATAAAAAAGGATACCGATTGGTACCCTTTATTTAAGTTAAATGTTTATAGTTATTTCGGCATTTCGAAGATCTTTGGATCAATCGCCTTATTCACTTCCAATTTGTCGGTCTTTTGCACAAATTGAAACATACCCATATCCACACTTTTTGTGTAAGGCAACACGATTCCAAAATCGGTTTTTTTATGATCAGAATAAGTTGTGGTCACTTCCACTGATTGACCCATCGCTTCACCTTTTGTAACGCTTTTTGTGAGCAGGTAGGTTTTTGCATCTATAAAGTAATAGGTCTCAAGGCCGTCACCAGTAACTTTTATTTTAAAATTTCCACCCTCCTGGCCGCCTAACTCTGCTTTATATCCTTTGGCAATATAATCACTTAATGCGCCATTAAGGAAGATCTGCGGCTTGCTTGACTTATAGAGTTCATCCGGGATCGCTTGTGCGTCAGCACTCCCCATCATCGGGTTTATGGTCCAACCACCCTTGTCAGTCACGCATTGAACAATGTTGCTTCCGTTGAATTCTACCTCAGATTTGAAGCCTTTGCCTTCTAACAAATATTCCTTTTGGGCGACTGAGTTGCCCATTACATCCACGGAGTTTTCAGTGTAAACTGACTTTACCTGGCTGAGCTTATCTTTTCCACCAATGGCATCAATATGTTTGTTGATGACCTCATCAACAGTTTGCGCATAAAGCGATGACGTTACTGTTGCAAGCAATGCGAACAGTAAAAATTTTATTCTTTTCATTACAGATTTTTTTGTGAGTTCCCATCATTGGGGATGTGAATGTACGGCTTCTTTTCAAAATAGTAGGAGATGAAAATGAAAGGCTGCAGGTTGCTTTTGGCAGGAAAAATAATTTAACGCCGAATTTGAATATGCAAATATGAAAATGACTGTTTTCTGATAACTTTAAACCATGAAGCGGAAGAACTTTATTCAATCTTCGATCGGTGTACTAACAGCGCCCTATTTGCCGGGTTTATCGGCGCTTCCAACCGGTGAAGATGAGACCGTATTTGTCTCTCCGGCATATTTGAAAGCCGGAGACATTATTGGGATCACCGCATCCGCGGGGTATATTACCCGGGATGAGATCAGGTCGGCTGTTCAGAAAATGGAAAGTTGGGGTTACAAGATAATTATCGGCGATACAATTGATAAACGGGATTTCACGTTTGGCGGCACGGATGAGGAACGAACCAATGACCTTCAGCAAATGTTGGATGATCCAAAAATAAAGGCCATCATGTGTGCCAGGGGAGGTTATGGCGTCGTGCGCATTATTGATAAGCTAAATTGGGAAAGATTTAAAGTAAAGCCAAAATGGATCATTGGATTCAGTGATGCAACTGTTTTTCATTCACACCTTAGCAAAAATTTGGGTATTGCTTCGATCCATTCAAAAATGTGTAACAGCTTTCCAGATGACTGGAGTCTGGCGGAGCCGATCCAGGTAGAGACCATCGAATCGATTCAGCTCGCATTGAGTGGAAAGAAAATGAAATATGAGGTGGGGCCTCATCCACAAAATAAGATAGGAACTGCTGAAGGGATCTTAATTGGCGGTAATCTAAAGATGCTGGAAACGTTGGCGGGTACAAAGTCAGACATAAATACAGCAGGAAAAATATTATTTCTGGAAGATACAGGCGAATACATGTACAATGTTGATCGTATGTTCTGGAATTTGAAACGAACTGGAAAGTTATCTCAGTTAAAAGGCCTGATAATTGGAGGGTTTAAGATAAAAATAGATGAAGGCGCAGATGACTTTGGCAGGAGCTTGCAGGATGTGGTGTTAGAAAAGGTAAAAGCATATAAATATCCTGTTTGCTTTGATTTCCCCGTCGGGCATCAGAAAAATAACTATGCTTTGAAATGCGGAGTGAAACACCGGCTGACAATTGCGGAGTCACAAACCATTCTTCAGGAAACATAATTACCCAAGGCCTACAATCTCTTCCGCTAATACTTCAATGTGATTCGCGGCAGGTATTTCCGGCAGGCCGGGCATGCGCATCATTTCTCCACAAACAGCAACAATAAAACCCGCGCCTGCATTTACGATCAGTTCATCAACAGAAATATCAAAATCAGCATAAGTATAAACGTCTTCGGCACGATCCGTAAAAGAGTATTGGGTTTTTGCAATACAAACGGGCAACTGGTTAAAACCAAGTTTGTTTATCCTTTTCAATTGCTGCCTTGCCTTTTTCTCAAGGATGATATTTCGGCCGCCGTAAATTGTTCTCACAATCTTTCTGATCTTTTCTTCAATGCTATCAGTTAGATCATAAGTATAATGGACAGCCCTGGGCGGTTCGGCAGTAAGTTCAACAATCTTTTCAGCGGCTTCAATTGTGCCCTCACTGCCGAGGGAGTATGCCTCATTTACCCCAAACGGGATTTTTCGTTCTTCACACCATTGCTTTATCAAGTCCACCTCTGATTGTTCATCAAAATCAAACTTATTGAGCATGACAAACACCGGCTGATCAAATGATCTTAATATCTGTAAATGTCTTTCAACATTTCTCATCCCTTTCAAAAGGGCATGCGGATCCGGGAGTTTAATATTCGCGGGCAGAATTTCTCCATGCAACTTGAGTGATTGTGTTGTGACGACAAGGATGCTTAACGAGGGAGTTAGCCCGGCTGCTCTGCATTTGATATTGAAAAATTTTTCTCCGCCCAGGTCGCTTCCAAACCCTGCTTCTGTTAATACGTAATCGCCAAACTGCATGGCTGTTTTCGTGGCAATGATGGAATTACAGCCATGGGCAATATTGGCAAATGGACCGCCATGGACAATGGCTGGCGTTCCTTCGAGGGTTTGAACAAGATTTGGCTTCAAAGCATCTTTTAATAAAGCCGTGATAGCACCACTTACTTTTAGATCTTTAGTTGTAAATGTTTTGTCACCGGCAGTATAACCAAGGAGAATGGAATCGATCTTTTCACGCAATTCCTTCATATCATGTGATAAGCAGATGATCGCCATCAATTCTGATGCCGGCGTAATATCAAAACCGGTTTCGGCGGGCAATCCGTTTCTTTCGCCGTGCAACCCGGTAATGATAAATCGAAGTGAGCGATCATTCACATCCACTACTCTGCGCCAATAGACATCTTTCATTTCATCCGGGGAACCCTGGCTATGGTAATTATAATTATCGAGCAAAGCTGACAGCATATTGTTGGCAATACTTATCATGTGAAAATCACCATTGAAATGGAGATTGATATCGGCAGCAGGATATAATTTTGATTTGCCGGCGCCGGTGGCGCCTCCTTTCATCCCAAAACAAGGACCCAGCGAAGGTTCACGCAAAGCCAACACTGCTTTTTTGCCAATTCTGGTTAATCCATCAGCCAGTCCGATCGATGTTGTTGTTTTGCCGTTACCGGCTTTTGTCGGAGTAATAGAGGTGACAAGTATGAGTTTGCTTTTCTTTATTTTTTCTTCGTCAAGATCTTTAATATCGATCTTAGCTTTACTGTTACCAAATGTAATTAGCTGTTCAGGCGATAATCCAAGAAGGTTGCCGATATCCCGAATGTTTTTAATATTTGATTTTTGCATAAAGGTCGTTTCCATCAATAAAAATAAAGATGAAGATTTTCTTAGTTCCTGATCCTGGTATTGTCATTGATTGATTGCCGTCATATCTGTAAATTGCTGAAGTTTAAAGTCGATTTTAAGACTCACTCAATAAGATAATAATGATAAAGATTCCTCCGTATTTACAGAAAGGGGACACGATCGGTTTAATTTGTCCCTCCGGTTTTATGCCGGTAGAAAAAGTATCGGAATGTATTCGTGTGTTGAATGAAGAATGGGGTTTTACGACCAGGGTGGGTGCCACAATCGGACGACAGTATCATTATTTTTCCGGGACTGATGAAGAAAGGATAGAAGATATACAGCAAATGCTGGATGATCGGAACGTAAAAGCTATCCTGTGCGCAAGAGGTGGTTATGGTCTCAGCCGCATTATTGATAAAATAGATTTCACAAATTTTAAAAAGAACCCGAAATGGGTTATTGGTTTTAGTGATGTGACTGTCCTGCATTCTCATATCTATCGGAATTATTCTATTTCGACATTGCATGCTCCCATGGCAAACGCTTTTAATGAAGACGGATATAAGACTGAATTTGTGCAATCGCTGCGCCATGCGTTGGAGGGAAAGAAGATAAAATACCTGAGCCAGCAGAATGAGTTCAATAAAAAAGGGGAGGGGATCGGCGAATTAGTGGGTGGTAATCTCGCCTTGCTGGCTCATTTGGCGGGTACTGATTCCGATATTAAAACAAAAGGCAGAATTCTTTTCATTGAGGATGTCGGCGAGTATTTATATAATGTTGATCGCATGTTGTATCAACTAAAACGTAGCGGTAAGCTGGATAAGCTGGCCGGGTTGATCGTTGGCGGTTTTACCGATATGAAAGACACGGAAAGACCGTTTGGGCAGAGCGTTTATGAAATTATTCGTGATGCAGTTGCTGAATATGACTACCCGGTATGTTTCGATTTTCCAGTAAGCCATGAGAAGGAAAATTATGCGCTGAAAATTGGAGTGGGTTATAAATTGAAAGTCGGAAAGAATAAAGTGTCTTTGGAAGAGTAGGAACACTACGTATTATTTTTTCAATAACGAATCCAATTTGTCAATAGTTTCTTTAAAATTATAAAGATCATTGTGTTCTCCACCTTTGATCGTAATAAATTCGTCACCCTGTTTTAAAAATTTTTCAAGCTGCCTGGCATTGCTGTACCGGATCACGTCATCATCGGTACCGTGGAAAATGGTAACAGGTACGGTGACTTTTTGAAGAAAATCATGTGTGGGAATTTTATAGTGGATCATCCGGTCAACCGGGTATATAGGCACATAATGCCTGATCACTGACGGAAAATCATAATACGGTGTTTCCAAAATCAATTTTTTGCAAGGTTGCAGTGAGGCGAGATGGGTCGCAATTCCCGTACCCATACTTTTGCCATAGACAATAATACTGTCAGGACTG
>DASVAM010000294.1:0-10262 GCA_036376375.1 Chitinophagaceae bacterium | reverse complement strand
GGCGCAGGTCATTACTTTGGCGATTTAAATACGAGGGCTCATTTGAACAGGCCAAAAATTGCCGCTACTGCTTTCTTTCGTAAGAACTTTGGGAACTATATTGCTTTGCGGGTGGGCGCAAGTTTTGCGCAGTTAGGTTATTCTGATATTTATAATGACCATAATGAATACATGAAGGCCCGTAATCTTAGTTTTAATTCCAATGTATGGGAATTGGCGCTTCAGGGTGATTTTAATTTTTTCCGTTTTATGCCCGGTGAACCAGGCTATAATTTCACGCCTTATGTAACTTTTGGCGTTGGTGTTTTTAATTATGATCCCTTTGCCATGCTGGCTGGCCAAAAACATTTTCTTCGTCCATTGAATACCGAAGGACAGGGTAGTTCTTTATATCCCGACCGTAAGCCTTATGGTTCTATGGCATTTAGTGTTCCCCTGGGTGTGGGTTTTAAATATTGCATCAATGAAAGTATAAATGTTGGATTTGAAATAGTGCATCGTATCACCGGTACAGATTATCTTGATGATGTCAGTAAAACATATGTTGACCCGTCCATATTTCCTTCATTGCCGGATGGAAGTCCTTCACCGGCATACCTGTTACATGATCGTTCTTATGAATTGGGCGATCCGATCGGCAAACCAGGAAGACAACGCGGCGTCAGCACCACAAAAGATCAGTTCGTAACGGGAATTTTTTATGTCTCATTCAACCT
The DNA here is from genome assembly GCA_036376375.1 of Chitinophagaceae bacterium. GTDB lineage: Bacteria > Bacteroidota > Bacteroidia > Chitinophagales > Chitinophagaceae > VBAS01. The sequence goes on along the minus strand of DASVAM010000294.1, from coordinate 9,546 downwards.
TCAGAGCTACAAATGCCCGACAGCTGACTAAGACAATGAAAATATTTTTTGATGAACTACCGACGGGTAGTTTTTTTATTTTCTTACCTTAAAGGTGTGTAATGTACCAGGGTGGCATAATAAATGTCGCTACTATTTACTTTCATTTAAATTTCTTACCATGACACTAATTGGATTCTTAGTTCTTCTTGCAATTGCTGCAATATGCGGGGCAATTGGGCAATCATTGGCAGGTTATAATTTGGGCGGCTGTCTTGTCTCGATAATAGTTGGTTTTATTGGCGCATATCTTGGCCTATGGATTGCCGGCAAAATGGGACTTCCTGAGTTTTTTACCATTAATATTGAAGGCAAGCCTTTTCCCATAATATGGGCAATACTTGGTTCTGCTTTGTTTACTCTTATTATGGCGCTGGTCCGAAGAGCATTCGTCGGACCCAACAGGTAGTGATTCAAACATCCGGCACATGAGTGTGGACAACAAAACATGGAGAACGGGACTACATGAAGTAATTTTTGAATCCAATACTTCTGCAGGAAAGATATTTGATATATGCCTGCTCATATCTATCCTGGCCAGCGTTGCCGTGGTGATGCTTGACAGTATAACGTCTTTGCATATTCGTTATGAAAGAATTTTTTTTATAATTGAATGGGGGTTTACGATCTTATTCACAATAGAATATTTACTGAGGCTAATCTCTGTAAAACGGCCTCTATTATATGCTTTTAGTTTTCTTGGTCTGGTTGACCTGCTTGCAATTATTCCAATGTACCTGAGTTTATTCATAGCAGGTGCTCAGTCGCTACTTGTTTTTCGGGCACTACGTTTTATACGCATTTTCCGGATCTTTAAATTGACTCATTTCCTTTCGGAAATGGATTATCTCGGAGCTGCTATACGATCCAGTGCAAAAAAAATAAGCATATTCATGCTGGTAGTTATTGCGATAGTGATAATACTTGGATCGATAATGTATATAGTGGAATCTGAGGAAAGCGGATTCGTCAGTATTCCCGAAAGTATTTATTGGGCTATTGTGACGATCACAACTGTCGGTTATGGCGACATGACTCCTGTGACTCCGACAGGAAAGGTAATTGCGAGTTTGATCATGCTGATCGGTTACTGCATCATTGCAGTTCCTACCGGCATTTTAACCACCGAAATTGCTTTGATGGCCCGATCAGTAAAAAAGGGATCAGAAGCTTGTCCGGGCTGTGGAAGAGAAGGACATGATGACAATGCAGTTTACTGCAAATTTTGTGGCGAGAAGTTATGACCCCGGCGACCTCTTTTCTGAAACTTTCGTGTAAACCGCCAGCGTTGTTTTCTTAACTTTGTTCGCTAATTTTTAATGTAGATGTCTGAGCTATTAAACCAGGTTGATAAAACCCGTCTTCCGCGTCACATTGCAATCATAATGGATGGTAATGGGCGCTGGGCAAAAGAACAGGGGCAAGACAGGCTTTTCGGTCATTTTCATGGTGTTGAAAGTGTGAGAAATATTGTAGAAGGTTGTGCCGAATTGGGTGTTCAATATTTAACTCTTTACGCATTTTCAACCGAGAATTGGGACAGGCCCGAATACGAAGTAGTGGGCTTAATGGAATTATTGGTTGCCACCATTCACAATGAGGTGGAGAGTCTTCATAAAAACAATATTCGGTTGCATGTGATCGGTGATATGAATATGTTGCCTGAATACGCAAAGAAAGAATTGGAAGAAGCGCTATCATACACTAAGAACAATACGGGTCTGAATCTTATTATGGCCCTGAGCTACAGTGGGCGGTGGGAACTTCTGAATGCAGTTAAAAGCATAGCACACAAAGTAAAAAAAGGTGAATTGGCTGTAGAAAATATTGACCAGGATATATTACAGCAAAACCTTGTGACAAGTGAGTTTCCGGACCCGGAACTTATGATAAGGACCAGCGGAGAATACCGGATCAGCAATTTTCTTTTATACCAGTTGGCCTATGCCGAATTGTATTTTACTCATGTCCGCTGGCCGGATTTTAGAAAGCAACATTTGTACGAAGCCATTATTGATTACCAGGGCCGTGAACGGAGGTTTGGAAAAACAGGTGAACAGGTAAAAACCGAGGAAATCAGCCATTAAGCCCAATAAAATAAGGTGGGGTGCATTCTCAATGATGGAACTTTCTAAATTGGCCCCAATTTGTTTACTTTCTTTAACAAACACTTCAATTTTTTACCGTTAATTTGCCGGCTTTAAAGGCTGTCCCTGCGGAACTCTATTCCTTTCGACGCCTACATTGACTGAACTGATCAACTAACAATGCAAAGAATTTTACAAAGGTCTTGTTTACTGGTTACGGTAGTTTTTACCTCCATTATCAGTGCAAGTGCGCAAGAGCCTGCCGATACAACGAAAAAACCGACTTCAGTTGATCCAGATCTTATTGCATGGCAAAATGCTACCCGGCCAAAAGAATATACGATCGCAAACATAAAGACCACCGGTGTTTTTTTCCTTGACTCCGCTATTGTTGCAAGTATTTCCGGATTGCAGGTTGGTGACAAGATCCTTCATCCCGGCGGCGATGAATTTCCAAAAGCCATTGCAAATCTTTGGAAGCAAAGATTATTTTCTAACGTTGAGATATATGTTACTAAAGTGGATGGAGATTTCATAGATATTGAGCTTCATGTAATGGAAAGGCCGAGGCTTGGTAATTATGATTTTAAAGGGATAAAGAAAACAGAGGAAGAGGAATTGGTGGGAAAGATCGGTTTAGCAAAGCAGACAATTGTAACCGAAAATACGCGTCGTACGGCCGATGAGGTAATCAAAAAATATTATGGGGAAAAGGGGTATCTCAACCTGAAACTTGAAATACAGGAAAGACCCGATACAACTTTTGTCAACTCGATCTTCATGACATTTATTATTGACAAAGGCGAGAAAGTAAAAGTGAACGATATCAATTTCTTTGGTAATGAGACGGTGCCGGATCTTAAGCTAAAAAAACAAATGAAAGGCACCCACGAGGTGAGCCGATTGACACTTTTCCCTGCAAAAGACACTACCCTCTTTGGAGAAAATCCACGGATGACATTTAAACAATACGTGCATGACCTGGGTTTTCTGTCCATAACAAAAACAAAAAATTTTCTGGATCCCTGGTTCCGCTTTAAGCTATTCTCATCGGCAAAATTCAATGAAAAGAAGTTTGAAGAAGACAAAGAAAAAATCATTGAATATTATAATTCCATTGGCTACCGTGATGCGATCATTGAAGATGTAAAACCATATACGGTTTCCAGCGGGAATGTCAATATCGATTTTAAAATAAGTGAAGGACACAAATACTATTTTGGAAATATTACCTGGAAAGGAAATTCAAAGTACAGTGATTCGGTCCTGAATGTGATCCTGGGAATTCGTAAAGGAGATGTCTATAATATCGAAACGCTTAACCAGCGCCTGGGTAAACAGCTTACACCCGAAGGTGGTGACATCAGCGGGTTATACATGGATGATGGGTATCTTTTTTTCCGCGCAGAAGCTGTGGAGACGGCCGTTTATAATGACACGATCGATCATGAGATAAGAATGATAGAAGGCCCTCAGGCAAGAATCAAAAACGTAAAGATCTCCGGAAATGACAGAACGAAAGAACACGTTATCCGCCGTGAACTAAGAACGGTTCCCGGTGAACTTTTTAGCCGTTCCGATCTTATCCGTTCTCAAAGAGAGCTCGGTCAGTTAAATTATTTTAACCAGGAAACGATCGGCATTAACCCGATTCCCAATCCTGACGATGGAACTGTGGACATTCATTATAAAGTAGAAGAGAAATCTTCGGACCAATTGGAACTTTCAGCAGGTTGGGGAGGGGGAATTGGTCTTACCGGAACATTGGGTGTTTCATTCAATAATTTTTCAATTAAAAATATTTTCAATAAGAATTCCTGGGATCCCCTGCCAACGGGTGATGGTCAAAAGCTAAGTCTTCGATTACAATCGAATGGAAAGCAGTACAGCTCTTATAATTTTTCATTCACTGAGCCCTGGTTGGGTGGCAAAAAAAGAAACTCCTTTACAGTTTCCTTTTATAAGAGCAAATATGCTAATGGTTACGATTATATAAACAACCGCTTTAGTGATGAGATCGCCAGGAACAGTTATATGAAAACAACGGGTTTCAGCATATCGCTTGGTAAACAATTGAAGTGGCCTGATGATTATTTCAGCCTTGTTCATACGCTTAGCCTTACGCAGTATAACATGAAAAACTACCCGGTGTTCCCGGGACTTGACAGCGGCCTTTCGACGAATGTGAGTTATAAACTGACCTTGCAAAGGAATTCTGCTGGTCCTAATCCAATATTCCCTACCAGTGGTTCTAATTTCCTGGCAAGTGTTCAGATCACGCCACCTTACTCATTATTTAATGAGAATATTGAAATTGAAAACTCGTACAGACATCCTGAATATCACAAGTGGAGATTTAATGCAGAGTGGTATATACCGTTGGGTAAACCAATGGGAGCGGAAAAGAACAGGCAGTTCATAATAAAATTAGCTGCCAAGTACGGATTTATGGGAAAGTATAATCGCAATCTTGAAATATCACCGTTTGAAAGATTCCAGGTTGGTGACGCAGGGATGTCAAATAACTTTGGAGTGCTTGGATACGACATCATCGCTCACCGTGGTTATCCGATTTATCAAAATTCAAACCCCAGCATCAACCCTTCGGAGGATGTATCACAAGCATCAAGATTCTTTACGATATTTAATAAATACCAGTTAGAGTTACGTTATCCATTTGCCACTAACCCACAAAGCACCATTTACGGTCTCACATTTTTTGAGGCAGCGAATGGCTGGTATAGTTTTAAGGAATACAATCCTTTCCGCCTGCGCAGAAGCGTTGGTGTAGGTATGAGGTTCTTCCTGCCGATGTTTGGTTTGTTAGGATTTGATTATGGTATAGGTATTGATCGTATCAGGCCAGGGGAGGGACTGAAATCAGCAACCAAGTTCACCTTTATGCTGGGTTATGAACCAGAATAAAACTTTTTTAACCAAACTTCATTACTACTCTTTAACTTTCGTGGTCCCGCCGATGGCTGGACGCCGTTCAACATATGGTTCAATGTTCAGCAAATGCGTCGTCACGGCTTAGTCGGGCTGTGTTCTCTAATTCTATTCATCATTAAAACATTCAATATGAAAAAAGTATTGCTTTTAGTTTGTAGCATGTGGCTTGGGGCATTTGCTGTCAACGGCCAGAAATATGCCATTATTGATACCAAGTATATTCTGGATAAGTTGCCGGAATATACAGAGGCGCAAAAGAAACTTGACGACATCGCTAAGAGTTGGCAAAAAGAAATTGACGACCAACAAGCCGACCTGGATAAAATGTACCGGGATTTTGAGGCTGAGCAAGTAATGCTAAGTGATGACCTTAAGAAAAAACGAGAGGATCAGCTGTTCAATAAAGAAAAAGCAGTGCGTGACCTGCAGCGTAAACGCTTTGGTTTTGAGGGCGATCTGTTTCAGAAAAGAAAAGAGCTTGTATTACCTATCCAGAACAGGGTCTATAATGCAATCCAGAAGATGGCTGTAGCCCGCGGCTACGATTTTATTTTGGATAAAAGTGAAGGAATTACCGTTATCTTTGCCGACCCAAAATTGGACAAGAGCGAAGATGTGATCAGGGAATTGGGAATAAAATAGTGACCAACCCTGGTGGCCAAAAGTGTTAAAGATTTCTAAAGAGGCAACTTAACTCTTCAGAAAATACTCATAAAAAACAATAACGTATATCAAAATGAAAAAGATCATTGCAATTTTTGTGTTGGCTGCCGGCCTGGTTAGTGGCACTGTACAGGCTCAAACTAAATTCGGCTATATCCGGGTTGATGAAATGGTATCCCTGATGCCCGAATTGAAAAAGATAGATACTTTACTCACCAGCTATCAAAACGATACTTTGCCCAGAACGTATAATTATCTTTTATCTCAATATCAATACTACGATAGCATTGCCAATGATTCAGCTAAACAAACCGTGGTCGTTCGTCAACAAGCATCAAGACAAAGAACCGACTATCTCGGCGAGCTACAGAATTGGCAGTCTTCTGCTCAACAATTGATCGAAGCCAAACAAAATGCGCTTTTAGCTCCTGTATATGATAAAGTATTAAAAGCGATTGATGAAGTAGCAAAAGAAAAAGGATACACGTATATCTTCAACCGCGAATCCCTGCTCGTGGGACCTCCTGCAGACAATATATTGACATTGGTGGCCGACAAGCTAAAGGTGAAAATACCAACTACACCACCGGGTCAGGCCGCACAAAAACCGGCTGTAAAAAACTAATAACTAAATTTGTCCAAAGAATTCCTTTCGGGAAAAACAAATATTTGAAAGAGGCTGTTGTAACCAACAGCCTCTTCTTACTTAGGAACGCTTTGGCGTATTTTTGCATCATGTCTTCGATCACACCTATTGGTATTTTCGATTCTGGTTACGGTGGACTCACAGTAATGCGTGAAATTGTAACAAAGCTTCCCCGGTACGATTATATTTATTTAGGCGATAATGCCAGGGCTCCTTATGGTCCCCGTTCTTTTGAAACTGTTTATCGGTATACGCTGCAGTGTGTAAAATGGTTTTTTGCGCAAGGATGTCCTTTGGTGGTGCTTGCTTGCAATACTGCATCTGCAAAAGCATTACGAACAATTCAACAAAATGACCTGGCTAAGATTGAGCCGCAAAAAAGAGTGCTTGGTGTAATAAGACCTACAACGGAAGTGATCGGCAAATATTCCGATTCGAAGAATATTGGCATATTGGCAACAGCAGGGACAGTTAATTCGAAAAGTTATGTAATTGAGATTAAAAAGTTTTTTCCGGAGGTTAAAGTGTTCCAGCAGGCGTGCCCAATGTGGGTACCATTGGTTGAGAATGACGAATACGATACACATGGAGCTGATTTCTTTATAAAGAAATACATCAACCAGTTGCTTGATCAATCACCGGTGATCGATACGGTATTATTAGCCTGTACACATTATCCTTTACTTCACGATAAGATCAGGGAATTTACTCCGGCCGATATAAAGATCTTATCGCAGGCTGAAATTGTGGCGGACAGCCTGTCAGATTATTTGGAACGACATCCCGAAATTGAAAAAAAGCTGAGCCGGGCGGCAAGTCATCATTTTTATACGACAGACTCTACGGAAGATTTTGACCACCATGCCGCCAATTTTTATGGTGCCGAAATAAGGTCTGTTCATCTTGATCTTGAGACTCAAAGACTTTGATGCTCAACGAACTGGAATTAGTAACCTGTCCGGCAGGATTAGAAATATACCTTCAACAGGCTGGAATTCAAAAACAGAGAAGCGATGTGAAAATCTAAAATCTTAAATCTAAAATCTGCAATCCAACCCCTACCTTTGCCGTCCTTTCACAGACAGTGGAAAGTGGTGTTTCCTCTGGTGAACTAAATATTCCGTTTCTCCACGGACATTTTTTAAAAGGAAAAAATTAAGACTATGCCAGGTAAAAAAAGAACTTATCAGCCACATAAACGCCGCCGTAAATCGGTACATGGTTTTCGCAAGCGTATGAAAACTGCAGATGGCCGTAAAGTATTATCCGCCCGTCGCAGAAAAGGCCGGAAAAAACTAACAGTTTCTGACGAAAGGAAAGCGAAATAAAGCCCATCCAAACCTTCCCGAAGGGAAGGCTTTTGATGACCCTAATAATTTGAATAGTTCCGACTTGTCGGGACTATTTTATTTTTGTAGGATGCCAAAGCAATTCACACTTCGAAAAAAAGAGAAGCTGAAAAGCCGGAAGCAAATTGAAAAATTGTTTGCTGAAGGAAGGAGCTTTGTTGTTAATCCTTTCCGGATTCACTTTATTGTCAATGGTGAATTGTCAATGGTCAATAGTGAAAGCAGCTTACAATTTGGAGTTGGTGTTTCGAACAGAAACTTTAAAAGGGCAGTGGATCGAAACAGAATAAAACGATTGACAAGAGAAGCCTGGCGTTTGCAAAAACATGAATTAAAAGAATCGCTGAAACTCCGGGGCAAACAAGTAAACGTTTTTTTTATTTATACAGGTAAAGAACTTACTGATTTCACAACTGTCAAAGAAAAAGTAGCGGTAGCTTTGAAAAAGTTAGCTGGTAAAATTGATGAAAACATTTCTTCGAATACTTAGTCTCCCTTTTATCGCATTGATAAAGATCTATCAATGGATCATTTCCCCCATACTCGGACCGAAATGCAGGTTTACACCTTCCTGCTCTCACTATGCAGCCGAAGCGCTGAAAAAGCATGGCGTGTTCAAAGGAATGTGGCTTGCGGTCAAAAGGATCTCCCGTTGTCACCCATGGGGAGGCAGCGGGTATGATCCCGTACCGTAATAGCCCCGATTCTCTACTAACGGGAGTTAATTGATAAATAATTATCTTGTATCTGCTAACAGGCAGGCTTTGACAACCGTTTCCATTATAGAAGACGACCCGCACTTCAGGGCAGGGCTTGAAGTTTTGATTCGCAATTCAAAGGAATTTGCCGTTATCTCAAGTTTTTCATCTGCTGAAGATGCGCTACCCCAAATAATCAAGCAGGCTCCCGATATTGCCATTGTTGACATAAAGCTTCCGGGAAAAAGTGGAGTTGAACTGATTAAAGAATTAAAAAACGCCTTACCCGATATACTTTGCATGGTTTGCTCATATTATGACAGTGATGATTATGTTTTCAATGCGATCAAGAATGGGGCCTGCGGATATTTACTGAAGGATGCCCTGCCGTCAGAAATCATGGATTCGCTTGTAGAATTGAAAAGAGGTGGGGCGCCGATGAACAAGTATATCGCGAAGAAGATAATAACCTCCTTTCATGAAAAAGTGGTAGCTCATCATTTGGCAGAATTGACTTCAAGGGAAAACGAAGTGCTGAACCTGGTAGCTGAAGGATTATTGATCAAAGAAATTTCCGACCAGCTTTCCCTGAGCAACTATACCGTAAAAAGTCATTTGAAAAATATTTATACAAAGCTGCATGTGCGAAATAAAGTGGAAGCAATAAATCGATTAAATGATAACCGGAGATAAGTGGTAAGGAATCTACTTGATGCAGATTAAGCTATTTTCTTGTTCTTTATATAACTACTACGAATGCGGCTGAGAGATTCAGGAGTGATGCCCAGGTAACTGGCGATCTGCTTTAATGGTAACCGTTTTTCCATCAAAGGATATTTTTCAATGAAATTGCAATAACGTTCATCAGCCGTCTGGCTGAGATTTGAGGTAATCCTTTCCTGCAACGCTACAAATGCATTTTGTAAAAGGTGACGAAAGAACCTTTCAAACTTGGGAACTTTTACATAGAGTTCTTCCAGCGCATTTTTTTCCAGGCAAAGGAGTTCCGTGTCTTCTAATGCATCAATGGTATATCGTGCAGGTGTCTGTGTCAGGAAACTATACATATCACCCGTCCACCAGTCTTCAATGGAGAATTGTACAACATGCTC
>DASVAM010000360.1:0-6524 GCA_036376375.1 Chitinophagaceae bacterium | reverse complement strand
ATGATCTTTGTGTCTTTATTCCACTCTGCATAACTGGCACCGGCCGCCTTTGCAGCTTTTTCTATTTTGGTTTCACACATGCCGCAATTACCGGAAACCTGGAATGTTTCAGTTTTTGTTTTCTGAGAAAAAGAAGTAGTTGCAATTGCGCAACAAACAAGAAGAGTTGAAAATATTTTTAGCGTTTTCATGATCTTTATTTTAGAATTTTTATCCATTAATTTTTATTGTTAATACCCCCTAATCATTTTACGCTGAATAGAGTGGTGAACGTACAAGAGTGTCCCAAAGGGGGGTCTTTGGCCCGACGCAACAATGTTACATAGTAGCACCTTTGCCGGGTTCATAAAAATCAATCTCAAATTCTGAAAACGCAATTTTGCAAATAGGTATCCTGCTGACTTAACGGGGGTGAATGAGTAGGTGAATATAGCTGATGAGTTGACCTATCCACGCCCGTTTCATTCCAAACCGGAAGCATTGCAACAATCTCATCTGGTGAAGAAAACTTAAACCCGAAAGAAGAAGTTTGCTGATCGTCCTCTATCTTCAAGATCCTCACTTCATCCCTGCAACATTCATTGGCTTCTGAATTATGCATGCCACATACTCCACAATAATCTGATCTGCTGGTCCCAATCTGCACTGAATCAAAGCTGTCCATACAGTAGTGAAAATTAATAGCTACACCACTGCTAAAGGCAACATATAAAATAAGTAATATGGATGCGATCGACTTCTTCATTTTGGAAGCGAAGCAAAGATAACATGCCTTTTGTTGAAAATTCTATGACTTTGAAAAGAAATTTATAAGTCCTAATAAATTGTTAATCAGTTAAGAAAAGTCCAATATACGCTAAGACGAAAATTCAGACCGGGGTAAGGTTGATCAGGTGCCGCGAAATTATTGTGTCTGAAGCCGAAGCCATTTTCCGTCGTGAGGGTATTCAGGTTCTCCGCCCGTACAAAGGCCCGGAAATTACGAATCCGGAAATGAACGTATGCCGCGATATCGGGGCGGTTATTAATGCGAACACTATCCTGGTAATAGAATTTGCCGGTAGCCGGCGAATAGCCATCCGCGTCGTAAGGTGTATGATATTTTACTTCAAAACCCGTTGCGATATTTAGTTTCTTAAATCCTAATGTTCCTTCATAGCCGATGCGGTTGCGGGTAAAGATCAGGGGCAGATTCAGGTCAACATTACCAGCCTTTTGTTGAAAGTAAACATCAGCATGCCATCTCCATCGTTGACCAATTCTAAATACTTTACTCGCCGCCACCTGCAAAACATTGAACAAGGCGTTTTCCTGTTGCACTTTATAATATTCTGTGTAATAAGTGTAGTTGGTTGCAAGAAAATAATTACCGGAAATTTCTATTGCAGGTTTTGCCAGGTAAAATGACGCATTGAGCTGTATAATATTTTCTTTGTCAAGATCTTTTGGCGCATCAAAATAAAAGCTGCTTCGCCGGTCAAATGAAAATGAAGGAGTCCGATTCACATTTCTAAAACTGAGATCGATATAATCACCTTTTCTCGACACTATTCTCTTTAGGTTGGCGATGGCGTCATAATCGCCGAAATTTAACCCGGCCAAATGCAGTTTCCCCGCAATTGTTATGTCCCATTTTTTGTCGCGGGTCATATTCCTGTAATCGCCCTGTGCAATAATATTGTAAAACGTGCCAATAAACTTATTGGTCGTTGCTTTGAGATTTTGGAGAACGATGCCAAGCTTCAGAAACTGTAATTGATTTTTTGCGTCGGGAAGAGTATATATCGAAAATTCATTATTCATTTGTTTCCACCCGTCAAGAAGGATCACCGAGCTATCCCGGATTGTATAATTATAGGCCGTATCATAGTATAAGGGGGAAGGATAGTAACCTATATTTGGATTGTAGGTATCCATGAACTTTAGCTTATAGTTAGTATACCTGAAAACATGTTCGAACGTGAGCCTTGGATAAAAAAGGGGAATAACAACTGAATCTCCCACAATTGAATCTTTTTTGCCTAGATCATATTGTTGCTTAACCATGAAATTGATATCTGAGTAGCGATTTCCCGTGTATAATGTTGAACTGAAAAAATTTGTCCCGAACTCCGCATCACCGCCAATCTTGGTTGGAATATTGAAGCGATCATTGTAAATGGGATCACTCAGATAATCTTTATCATGCCTTAGTCCTCCATTCTCATCTGATTGCAGCGCATTGGCAAGAAATACTGCGTAATTGTTATATCGTTTGTTTGTTGACTGGTACCAGGAAGTAATAAGGTAATTGTTATGATTTGTTTTTTGATTTTTAAAAAACCCGGGAGCATTGATCAGTCGATAATTAAGTAATACATTCCAGTTCGGTTTAAAGTTCTGAGTATGGGTGATCTCTATCACCTGTTCCATCCGTCCGCCGAGCAGGTAGGCTAATTCGGTATAGGGCCTGGTCGTATTAAAAAAGCGGATGGTTTCCAGGTTCCAGCGATAGACATCCAAAGCATGCATCCCGTGATCCCAACCGCTGCGCATATTCGGCTCAAAAAAAATGGAACGGGTTGCCGTACCAAGATTCCCTAAAAAAACATGATGTGCAGGAATCGGAAAACGTTTATTGAAATCATTGATCGTTGAATCAATCTTATTACGTTGAACAGAGAACGGCAGCTGGTAATAAATAGTAATTGAATCTTCAAATTTGTCGCGATGTTGAAGACTGTCAGAACCGCCCCCGGAAAATGCACCCGAGAAACGGCCTCCCACCGCCCCGGGCAAGTTATTGATCCCTCTCCCAATCGGATTGGGGCGTTGAGAAAAGATCGTTCCCCAAACCAGCAGCAATAAAATGAAATATGTAAATCTTAAAGTCAGAATTAATAATTAAACGGTGAAATTACTCCCTCAAAAATAAAACCCGGAATAGCAAAAGTTAAAGTACTGCCACCAATTCCTTAAAAATAGCAGCCAGCTTGGGTTCGGCTGCTTTCGCAAAATGCAAGACCTCTTCATGCGTGATCTTAGTATGATCTTCCCTGAGTCCCAGGTCCGTGATCACACTCATTGCGAAGACCGGGATACCCATATGATTGGCCACAATACACTCCTGCACGGTACTCATGCCAACCGCATCACCTCCTATTATATGGATCATCTTGTATTCAGCCGGCGTTTCGTATGTTGGTCCTGTGACACAGAAATAAACCCCTTCCCTTACATCAATCTGCAAATTAGATGCAACCGCTTTTGCTTTTTCTATCAGTTCCTTTTTATATGCTTCGCTCATATCCGGAAAACGCGGACCAAGTTCGTCGATGTTCCTTCCAATCAAAGGATTTCGCATATCGATGCCGATATGATCTTTAATGATCATCAGATCGCCCACTTTGAACGATGGATTTACGCCCCCGGCCGCATTCGAAAGCAACAGGGTTTTAATGCCTAATAAACCAAGAACGCGTATGGGAAAAGTAACTTCTTCAGATGTATAGCCTTCATAATAATGAAACCGGCCACCCATACACACAATTTTTCTACCGGAAAGATTTCCAAAGATCAGTTTGCCTTTATGGCCTTCAACAGTCGATACAGGAAAATTTGGTATGTCGCTGTAATCGATTTCTTTTTCGATCTCTATTTCTTCAGTAAAGTTTCCAAGGCCGCTGCCCAATACAATGCCCACTTCAGGTTGGTGTTTATATTTCTTCTTTAAATAATCAACCGCTTCATTCAATTGTTTCATTACTTTTTTGCCCATAAAAAAAGATAAGACCCGCCTCCGCCAGCTTATTAAATAATTATTCCGTATTCATATGCTTCGGTGAGCAGGCGGCAAATATAGATTTTTGGCACTGAAGTTTAGTGTATTATACCAATACAAATTACTTTAATAATTATAACGATGAAAATCGCACCGTTCTTCATCACATAGAAGCTTTTGAAGTATCGGATCCTCTAAAACTTCGGCGTAATCCATCCATTTTTTCCTCCGAAGGAGTCCTTTCGGACCAACTTTAATTTTGCGGTAAATTAAACGAATGCCCTGGCTATAATCAACCCACCAATACACATGTCCCGTGTACAATGGCTGAATAGGCTCCCCATCCAATTTGTGCCAACCATATATTGCAACCCGATCCGGCTTAGGATCTCTTGAAACTTTTCCGCTGATCACAACATCTTTTTGAATGCCGGCGATCAATCCTTTTCTTCCTTTGCGTTGTCCTTCGATGATCAAATGATGATGCCACATGGTTGGCGTACTATCACGAAAAGCATACATGGGAACAGGCTCTAATTTTATTTTTGCTGCTTTATAAATATCATCCACCATTTTTCTTGTTGGCAAAAAACAATGAAAGCTATCCGCAATCTTCTGGGCCGCTAATGGTGTTATATTTATTCTTGCCCAGTCATCATCGGTGCCGATGCTTAGATAATCAGGAGAAACAAAATATGCTGCCTGAATTGTTTTACCTGTTGTAGAATCAGTAATTGAAGCTTTTACTTTTTCAAACTTTTTTAGAAACGAAGGAATATTACCAGCAAAGATTTCTTTTATTGCGAATGAATCTCTCTCTTTCCATTTCATAGCAAAAGCCTTGTGATAAAATTCATTGCCGGTGAGCGAGGATGACCTATCAGGAGTCTTGATCTTTTTTGTTGTTTGGCAGGAAAAAATCAACAGGGCGAAAATGATGATGACTCCTCTCATGAACGAAAGATAATAAAAAGCTCATTAGGGACAGAACACGTATGTAGTTCCGGTTTTATCAGGACAAGTAAGGTCCAATAGCAGTAATAAAGTCGGGCAACAAAAACATCAAACCCCGAACTTCAAACCTCAAACCAACATCTTATCTTCGCCACTCCAGGGGAGTCCCTTGGGGAAAATTTTTTTCTGTATGAATCTCCATGAATTCCAGGCCAAAGAACTTTTGAAAAAATATAATGTACCCGTGCAGGAAGGTATTGCATGCGGTACTGTGCATGAAGCGGAAGAAGCCTATCGGCAAATAAAAACACAATTTGGAAGTCCGTTCGCAGTTGTAAAAGCGCAAATACATGCCGGTGGACGTGGCAAAGGAAAAATAAAAGAGAATGGAACCAATGGTGTAAAAGTTGGGAAAGGTCTTGATGAAGTTGTCGACTTTGCACAAAAAATTTTAGGCGGCACATTGGTGACTTTACAAACCGGGCCTTCCGGTAAAGTGGTTCATAAGATTTTGGTGGCACAGGATATGTATTATGATGGGCCTACTGAACGAAAAGAATTTTACTTATCCATTTTACTCGACCGTTCCAGGGGTCAGAATGTATTTATGTATAGCCCGGAAGGCGGAATGAATATTGAGGAAGTGGCTCACAACACCCCTGAAAAGATATTTAAAGAGTGGGTTCATCCTGCCGGTGGTCTGCAACCTTACCAGGCAAGAAAGATCGCCTTCAATTTGGGATTAAGTGGAGAGGCTTTTAAAAATTGCGTAAGGTTCGTAACCAATTTATATAATGCCTACGTCGGGTTGGACTGTTCAATGCTTGAGATCAATCCATTGTTCAAAGCGGCAGATGATAAGATCATTGCAGTTGATTGTAAAATGAACCTCGATGAAAATGCGTTGATGCGGCATCCGGATCTTTCAGCACTGCGTGATGTGAGCGAGGAAGACCCGACGGAAGTTGAGGCCGGCAAACACAATTTGAATTTTGTAAAACTTGATGGAAATGTCGGTTGTATGGTAAATGGCGCCGGACTTGCAATGGCCACCATGGACATGATCAAGCTTAGCGGCGGTGAGCCTGCAAACTTTTTGGATGTAGGTGGCACGGCAAACGCTCAAACGGTTGAAGCCGGTTTTAAGATCATTTTGAAAGACCCTGCAGTGAAGGCAATCCTGATAAACATCTTTGGGGGTATTGTTCGTTGCGACCGGGTGGCACAAGGTGTAATTGATGCTTATAAAAATATGGGCAATATTAAAGTCCCGATCATTGTTCGCCTGCAGGGAACAAATGCAGAAGAAGCCAAAAAACTGATCGATGAAAGTGGCTTGAAAGTGCAATCAGCTATTTTATTAAGTGAAGCGGCTGAACTGGTGAAAAAAGCGGTTGCTTAACTAAATGATAGTTGATAGATGAAAGATGATATTTTGGCTTCCAGGTTTTGTAATTCCGACTAAGCGTTTGGTGCAACGCTCTTTTCAACCAAAAAGTCCAGTGATTTTAATATTGCCAATAAGTGTAATGTCATGACTCATCACTCATCACTCATTATCTTTGTTCAATGGCTGAAGACCTCTTAATTGCAAAAGGAACAAAGGAAGAACAGTACGAATCACTTGTTCCACAGATCAAAGCTTTATTAGAAGGCGAAACAGATCTAGTCGCCAATCTTGCAAATATCACGGGCGCATTGAAAGAACAATTTAATTGGTTGTGGATTGGCTTTTACTTAGTAAAGAACGATGAGTTAGTATTGGGCCCCTTCCAGGGACCAGTTGCCTGCACGAGAATAAAAAAAGGAA
>DASVAM010000358.1:0-6009 GCA_036376375.1 Chitinophagaceae bacterium | reverse complement strand
TAGTAAAAATTATTCGATTCGCAATTGCAAAAATTATACAAAACGCTGTTGCATATCTGGATTCAAAAATGTGGAGCAATCTTTTCATTGCGACGATTGATTGTGAAAATAGCTTTTAATACGTTGCTCCACGTTTTCACGCATGTTCATATAGTATAGATTGATATCGCCAACGTGATAATTTTTCGCGGAATACAAGAAACTCCATGGAAATTTTGGCCGATTTACCCAAATCACTCCTTCGTGGATCTGCGCATCTGTTGTCCGTTTGTAAACTTTATTGAATTTAAATAATACACTGCCGTTGTTCAATTTTCTGTGGGCATAAGCATTGTCTGTTTTCCATGTGATTGGATTTGTTACCAAAGAAAATTCTTTTTCAGCTTGTACATAAGCAGGTTTATATTCTTTTCTGAAAGTTCTCCAACCGCAAATACAGCCGGTTTGAAGTGAATCTTCACACATTTTCAATGACGAGAATGTGTTCTGCGGGATTACCATACCAATTATATATGCCGCCACCAGTTGTTTTTCCAACAAGCTTTTTTCAAAATAATCTCTTAATAATCTGATTGCATGAGTAGAACCCTGGCTATGGGATGCAATGATAATGGGCCGGCTACGATTATAGTTATTCAGGTAAAATTCAAAAGCTGTTTTGATATCATCATATGCAAGATCAAAAGCTTTTAAGGCAGCCAATGTATCTTTTGGGAAGTAGGCGCTGATATGTGCTTCACGAAACCGGGGCGCATAAACCCGGGCATGCTGATTAAATACACTTGCCTGGTACAAGATGCTTGAGTAATCGGTTTTTGCATTGCGATAAGCATCATTTATATCAGCATTCAAATTGCTGTCTTTTAATTTCATTGTATAGATAGTGGGGTGCAGGAAGAAAACATCGACAACAGTATCTTTTTTTTCTTTTCTGAGCGGTTTAGGAATGCTGTCTGATGGATCCCATTTTAATGGGTGAGCAGCCCAATAATTCAAATTTGAATAGTCGGGTTTTTGGTCGTTGCTTTTAAACTGATATTGCCGGGAAAGGGCCAGATATTTATCTGTGCAGGATGAGACAACCAATAAGAATGACAAAGCGGCTGATAAATAACAATTATAGAATTGACCAAAAAACTTCATTTTTTAATCTTTCATCATCCTAATAATCCGACCATCAAAGTCAGAAAAAATTCTTTCGAAAATATTTATTGAATATAAAAGTATGAAAATAAGTAAATTAAGAACAAAAATAAGCTCGATTAACCTGCCGCAACTCTAAAAAAACTGGTACTATGTTTTGTATAGTACCAAACATCGCCCTATCTTTGGCTTGTAAAAGGCAAAGAATACGATGAAATCACAACCTGCAATATTTAAATCTTTACTCACAGCGGCTATTTTTTTGGTTGGTAGCGATATTGTCAAGGCTCAGACAGAAAAAGATTCTTTGTCAAAACAAGGTCTGTACAAAGAGATCATTCAAATGGACAGCATTTTATTTACCGCATTTAATAAAAGAGACCTGGTAAAGTTTGGTTCTCTGTTTACCAGTGACCTGGAGTTTTATCATGACAAAGGAGGGCTTACTGGTTATGACCATACCGTGAGTTTTATGAAGGACGTTGCCAAAAATGAAAATGGATTAAGAAGGGAGCTCGCTAAAGCAAGTGTTGAAGTTTATCCAATACCCGGATATGGCGCCATGCAAATAGGCGAACACAGTTTTTGTCATTTGGAAAACGGAAAGCAGGATTGTGGCACTTTTAAGTTTGTTCATATTTGGCAAAAGAAAAATGGGGAGTGGAAAATTTCAAGAGTGGTTAGCTATGATCATTAAAAAACAGTACGCCGAACCATACATTAATAAGAAAAAGAAGAGTTATGAATATTGAAAACACACAGAGCCAGATGCGAAAAGGGATCTTAGAGTTCTGTATCCTTTCGATCATTCGAAGGGGCGAGGCTTATCCAAGTGATATTGTGGAAGAGATGAAAGCCGCCAATCTCCATATCTTAGAAGGAACTTTATATCCCTTGCTTACCCGGTTAAAAAATGCAGAAATGCTTACTTACCGTTGGGTGGAAAGTAATTCGGGACCTCCCCGCAAATATTTTTCTCTTACTGAAAAGGGAGAAGCATTTTATAAAGAACTGCAACAAACCTGGCAAGAACTTGCCAACGGAGTAAACGCTTTAACATCCAATCACCAACCAACCAACTTATAACCTGTCTGCCGGCCGGCAGGCTTCAACCAAAAAAGTATTTCAAATGAAAAAGATTATTAACATAAACCTGAGCGGCAGAGTAGTACCGATAGAAGATTCTGCCTACGAAAAATTACAGGCGTATATCGAAAGTCTTCGCAGATACTTTGCCAACGAGGAAGGCCGTGATGAGATCATCAATGATATTGAGAGCCGGATTGCAGAGTTGATGAGTGAAAAAGTTCGTAAGGGTGCCGATAGCATTACAGACGCTGACGTAAATGAAATTGCGAATTCAATGGGTCGCCCCGAAGATTTTGAAGGAGAAGAAGTAAAAGAGCAATCATACGCATCATCCGCTTCTTCTGCAGGAGCCAATCAGCAATCATCTCAATCACAAGCTCCTCCAAGAGCAAAACGGGGATTATACCGGGATACAAGTGATAAGTTTATTGGCGGTGTTTGTAGCGGTATCGCTGCTTACCTGAATGTTGATCCTGCTATCGTAAGAATTCTGTTTGCCATCATTACATTTGGTGGATTTGGTTTAGGATTTATGGCCTACATCATTTTGTGGATTGTATTACCGGCCAAAGATGTGGAAGGGTATACAGGTAAAAGATTATTCCGTAACCCTGAAGGCAGAATGATCGGTGGTGTGTGCAGTGGATTGGGTGCTTATTTTAATAAAAGCGCGGTGGGCATCAGGTTGATATTTCTCGCCCCTATCTTGTTAAACCTCTTAATAAATATGCTGGATGGTTTTGGAGCAAGAGGCGGGTTTATATTTTTCCCAAATATCATCGCCGGATCCCTGACAAGCACCTTTATTATTGCTTATATCATTTTATGGATCGTATTACCGGAAGCCAGAAGTCCCTATGAAAAAATGGAAATGCGCGGTGAGAAAGTGGATGTGAATACGATCAAACAAAACGTACAGGATAGGGCGAAAGAGTTTGGGGATGAGGTAAAATCAGCCGCCCAGAATTTTTCAACAAAAGCAAAAGAGTTTTCTGAGACAAGGGGAAAAGCATTCGCCGCTGAAGTAAAACAGGCTGCGAGACCGATCGGAAGCGGTATTGGTCATGCAATTGGCGTATTATTCAAAGTTTTCTTTTTGTTCATTGCGGGTACCATTGCATTTGGATTGTTTGTTGCTTTAATGGCAATCATTTTTGGTGGAGTAGCCTGGTGGCCATTTAATGATTATTTATGGACAAATAACTGGCAACCCGTATGGGCATGGGGAACGTTGATCCTGTTTCTCGGTGTTCCATTAATTGGTTTTATTGTTTGGTTGATAAGAAGAATCATTGGAATAAGATCAAGAAGCAATTATCTCGGTTGGATCTTCGGAGGTTTATGGACCTTAGGTTGGATATCTGTTATCATGCTCGTATCGACTGTTGTAAGAGAAACCCGCTATTATGAAGATGCTGATCCGCAAACTATTCAAATTGCTCAGCCGGCAAATAAAATGACAGTAATGGTTTCGCAACCGGTACTTGAGTTTACGAACCGGGCATGGTGGGTTGATACAGATTCAGAAGGATGGAACATCACTGAGGATACATTGAAGCTTTCATTTGTTGATTTTACCGTTGAAAAGAGTGCCGACGCAGATTATCATGTGATCCTTGTTAAAAAGAGCATGGGCAGATCGGTAAATGATGCAAAAACAAGAGCTGATCAAATTCAATACACCATTTCAAGCAGCGACAGCATCCTTGATATCGGAAATGGTTTTGCCGTTAGCAAAAACAGTAAATACCGTGGTCAAATGATAGAACTAAAAATTCAGGTGCCGGTTGGTAAAAAATTAAGATTTGATGAATCGATCACCGACAAATTAAATCCTGTAGAAGTAAGAATGAGAGACAGGAGAAGCAGGCTTCGAAGAGCCAGGATCGATATAGATTATAATGATTGGTTTGAATACAGGACAAATGTGGACTATGTGATGACAGAAAAAGGAACACTTGTAGATCCTAACAGGCCAACACAAACAACTTCCACCTCTCCCGGCGCAACCGGTGACTATCGTTATGAAGATGCGCAGCCATCAACGACAAACAGCATCGAAGAACAGCGGAGAAAGGTACAGGAAGAACAACAAAAGCTAAAAGAGCTGGAAGAGAAAAATAAGAAGCAAAAAGATTCAATTAGCGGTACTGGTAAAAAGGAGAGTTTAGATGATGACGATCATAATGAAGATGTTGCAGGATCACCCATCTTTTCTCTTGTTCAAATATTTAATTATTAAAATCGGTTGAAGTTGGAATCTCACGGCATAGCCTTGAGAAAAGCGGTCCCGCCTTTTGGCGGGATCTTTTATTTGCAGTAACGTTATCTTTGCCCACCATAAATGATTTTATGAAGAATACACCTTTTACAAATAAACACATTGCACTTGGCGCTAAGATGGCAGCGTTTGCCGGTTATAATATGCCCATTTCTTATACCGGGATCAATGATGAACATGCTGCCGTAAGGAAAAATGCAGGAGTATTTGATGTTAGCCACATGGGCGAATTTATCCTGAAAGGAGAAAATGCATTGGATTTGATTCAACGTGTCACATCCAACGATGCTTCTAAACTTACGAACGGAAAAGCACAATATAGTTGTTTGCCGAATGAGAATGCGGGGATTGTGGATGACCTGCTCGTGTATTGCATTGAAGAAAACAAAGTTTACATGCTGGTGGTAAATGCAAGCAATATTGATAAGGACTGGAACTGGATCAGCCAGCACAATACAAAAGGAGCAGAGATGCACAACATTTCTGATAAGACATGCCTGCTTGCAATACAAGGTCCGAACGCCACAAAGATTCTGCAGCCGCTAACTGAAATGGATATTCTCAATTTGAAGTATTACACCTTTGTAAAAGGAAGATTCGCAGGAGTTGATAATGTGTTGATCAGCGCCACCGGGTATACAGGGGCAGGTGGTGTTGAGATTTATTTTGAAGACCAGGCCGGAAATGCTGAAAAGATATGGGATGCTATTTTTGAAGTGGGTGGTTCCCAGGGGCTGAAACCAATCGGACTGGGTGCGAGGGATACCCTCAGACTTGAAATGGGTTTCTGCTTATACGGAAATGATATTGACGACACCACATCACCATTGGAAGCCGGTTTGGGGTGGATCACGAAATTCACAAAAGAGTTTACGGCCAAAAGCATTTTAGAAAAACAAAAAGCGGAAGGAGTTAAAAGAAAGCTCATGGGATTTGAAATGATTGATAAGGGTATTCCCCGTCATAATTATGAAATAAAAGATGCCGCAGGAAATACGATAGGATACGTTACATCCGGAACCCAATCTCCTTCCTTGCAAAAGGCCATTGGAATGGGATATGTTACAGTAGAAAAGGCGACAATGGATTCGGAAATATTTATTGCTGTCAGGGACAAAATGCTGAAAGCAAAAGTTGTGAAGCTTCCATTTGGTTGATAAAATAACCGAATCCCGGTTTGATTTTTGTGTAAAGCAGGCTATCTTACTGCATTCCTTGCTATGCCGACAATTCATTTAACCTCCTTTATCGCCGCACCACAGGAAAGGGTATTTGATCTTAACAGAAGCATTAGTCTTCATAAGATCTCCATGGAAAAATTTGGTGAACAAGCTATCTCAGGAATTACGTCCGGGTTGATAAATAAAGAAGATACTGTCACCTGGAAAGGCAAACATCTTGGTAAAACGAGATTTTTTACATCCAAGATCACCGAGATGAAGCCTTTTGAAACGTTCACCGACAAAATGGTTAAGGGAGATTTTAAATTTTTCGAA
>DASVAM010000322.1:0-6593 GCA_036376375.1 Chitinophagaceae bacterium | reverse complement strand
CTTCTGACGATACAAGTACAACAGGCACATCAGTCATGGTAACAGGAACCTGGTAAACATGCAGTAACAATAAGCTTGCATTAATATTCACTGCCATATCCGCCGCAAAATTCATTGCATTTGTGGCGATTGGAGAAAAATCGGTTGGAACGATTATCGTTTTCATGATGATGATAATTAGTGAAATAAACTTAGCACAATAATTACGCCATCACTATGACATGGATCAGTAATTCTCATGATCCATATTATGGAAACGCTGATTCACAGCATCTAATTGAAAACGCAAAAATATAGACTATATCAAATCAACGGAATCGTCAGGGTTTTAGCTCGATCGTGTAGAAGTTTGAATTTTGTATTTTCTTTTGGTGCAAAATCTTTACACTGGCTAAAAATGAATTATAGGCTTCAATTTCATGATCATACAATATTAAAATGAGTATAGTGTTCTTGTTCACTTTCACAGTATTATTTTTAAAACTGTCTGCATCTGAAATACCAATGTGGTCATGATAAGTGGCGAAGTGTTGATAAAAATGATCCCCCGGTGCCGCAGTCCAAATTTCGTAGCCAGGGTATTTGGTTTCAATATTAGCCATCAATGCGGTATAATAGGCAAAATCTTGTTCATGATAAACAACAGATTTATATTTCTTAAAATTAAAAGCAACCTTTGTGTAGAAATAGAGGTTATGAGTAACCTCGACAAAAAGGCTAAAAGAGCAAATAACTACAATCGTTTTTATAAAAATATTTTTTATCATTTCCTTTTTTAAATAAACAAAATACCAGGCAATGAAAACCATTTGTAAGAACAAAACGGTGAATGCAAAATATCTGGGTTCATAAATATAATTCCAATTATTTTCCAGTCCCGTCTGTACCTGATACGTTAAAGACATATAACCAAGGAAAATAAAGAGGCCAATAGATGCGAAAGAGCCCGATAATATGAAGATCTTCAATGGGGATATTTCCTCAAAGAATCTTTTGACAAACAAGCCCCTTAAAAAAGGATCGTAAGTGTAATTATGGCTAATGCATTAATCACTTCAAGCCATAACATGGAGGTTTTAAAAGGCATATTTACCAGGTGTATTAGCTGGCTTGTTAGAAAGGCGATGTTTATAAACGCTGAAGGGACAACAGGAAACCAGTGAACAATGTTCTCAGGGTAAAGGCCTCTGTCTGTTGGCAAAGCATAACCAGCGTGCCCCGTAAATAATTTCATTAAAGTAAAAAACAAAGCGATTGCGAATGCATTAAAAATAAAAAGGAGTAAAGCTTTTCTTTTTAATAGCTTGTCCTTTTTCACAAAGCCCGCAACACCGATAGCCGCAATTATCGCTAATGACATGGCTGGGTAATTATATCGGAACAAACAGGGAAGAAAAACCAACAGAGATGTAAACAAAATACGCCTGATAGAAAACTCATTTGAATTTGCCAACTTTATGATAACAATGATGCTTAAGTACGCTAACACAACTGAGACCAGGTCTGTTGGGCGGGATTCATAAATAAATGTGTATTCAAAGCATCCAGCTATGAGTGTGATAATATTGGTGGCCGCGATGGGTAAACCGACCTGTTTGCATAATTTTCTCACAATAAATATTAAAGCGATGCTAAAAATGATATCAATTGAAGTAGTGGCCCAGTAAATATTGTATTTGAACAACTTTAAGAATGGCGCGAGCAGTGTTGGATAACCTGGCGGCCATAACGGCATGATCTTATAAACCGCGATTGTAGGATCAGTTGTAAAATACTTTGGAATAGTAAGTCCTTTTCCTTCAAGTAAACTCTTGCTTTGTAATACGAGGAACATTTTATCGCGGCTACAATATGAAACAAAGAGAACATTGATAATCCTGGTAACAATAGAAACTATAACGATGAACAATGAAATATAATGATTGGAAAGAAGTTTGATAAGCTTGCTCATAAACTCAAAGATAATCTCTAATAACTAAGGGTTTAATCCTTAAAAATGAAACGCGTGCTGTCGATTTTTGTCACTAACCCGGATTTTCTTTTGACTCGTCGTTCACCACCTATTGATCCGTTTTATCAGGCAAAAATTACAAAAGTGATTCTTATATACTATCAAATTTGTATGCACAAATATGGCCTTATAACACATTTGAGAGGAAGATGTAAAGACCTGGACTAAAGTTATTACTAATTTCACGCTGAAGGTAGTTCGCTATATTTCTTCTTATCTAATTACTTGGTTTTTTTGTTTGTAATTTAGCGACAGCAGACTCTAGTTTGAAAAGTAATCATTAAAATCCAGGAATACATTTTCTAACACCACTTTGGCCAGGTAACTCATTGCTTTTTTTCTGATAACCGGTCAAATGTTTAAGAAGAAATGACTTCAACGATACAAAATCTATATTCGTCATTATTCCTTGCTACAACGAAGCAGGAATGATCAGGCAAACAGTAACCAAAGTTCTTGAAAAGGGATACAATGTTGTTGTAGTTGATGATTGTTCCATGGACAGATCAAAAAAGCAAATTGCTGACCTGCCAGTCTATTATTTACGGCATCGTGTAAATATGGGGCAGGGGGCCGCATTACAGACCGGATTTGACTTTGCAAGAAAGAAGGACGCGAAATATTTTGTCACCTTCGACGCTGATGGGCAGCATGACAGCGATGATATAGCTGGCATGCTTGAATACTTAAAAAAAGAAAATGCAGATATTGTTTTTGGTTCAAGATTTTTACCCGGGTCAAAGACAAATGTCTCCCGTTCCCGCAGATTGGCTTTGAATCTTGGCCGGTATATTAATTTCTTAGCTTCAGGGATTATGCTTAGTGATTCCTTCAATGGTTTCAGGTTATTGTCAAGACCCGCTGTCGAAAAAATTAAGCTGATGGAAAACAGGATGGCACATCCTGCAGAATTGCTTATGTTAACGGCCGCCAGCAAATTAAAATATGTCGAATACCCTGTTGCTGTTCGTTATAGTGAATATTCAAGGAATAAAGGTTTAAAAAACAAAGACGGTATAAAAATCGTCTTTGAAATTTTTTTATATAAGATTTTCCGCTAATAACCATCGAATTTTTAGGAAGTACTTACAATATGTATTTGCATGATCTCAATGCAACTTATATGTATTCGATTTATCAAGTGACTTGTTTGATATTATTGATATCGGGAAGTTTTCTTGGCAAGAACATTCTTTATTCTTTTTCTTTAAGCATTTTTCGTTCTTAAGAAGAGTTTGTCCAGACCTGCAAAAAATCAGGCGGCAAATTCCGCAACATAAAAATTTGTCGTTCCCGCTCTTCCACTCAGCAATGCTTTGCTTCTTGTTAAAACATCCTGGTAGGTAGCAATTTCATGGTCATACAGAACAAAAACAAAAATGGTTTTTCGCTTTGGTGCAGGAAAATCATTTTTCAAGTTTGTGGCATCTGCGATCCCTTTATGACCTAAATAAGTTGCAGTATAGTAATAAAAATTATCTCCAGGCCCCGAAACCCATATTTCTTCACGAGGATATTTTTTTTCAAGTGAGTCTATGAGAGAAAAGAAATAAGAATAGTCCTGCTCACGATATACTGCAGATTTATATTTTTTGAAGTTGAAAGCGATTTTGGTGTTAAAATAAATATTATGAGAAACCTCAACGAAAAGTAAAAAACACAAACTCCAGATAAGGCCCTTCAGGAAAGAGTTTTTTGGCTTTGGAAATAAAAATATCCAACCGATAAAAGCAATCTGCAGAAAGATATATGCGAATGCAAAGTATCGGGGTTCATATATATAGTTCCAATCATTCAAAACCCCTTTTTGAACTGCATGGGTCAACGAAACGTAACCTAACACTCCAAAAAGTATTACACAAGCGGCAAAGCTTAAGACCAGGAACCAGTTAAATGGAGTAAGCGATCTAATGAAATTTTTTCTAAAGAAAAGCCAAATAAAAAATATTGCAAGCGATAATATACAGATGACATTTATTCCTTCAAGTATGAGCATTTGTTTTTCAAAAGATACTTGTGTGATGCGTATGCCCTGGCTTGTAAGAAATGCAAGATTAATATAGGAAGATGGAAAAACAGGGAACCAATTAACAATATTTTCAGGAAAAAATCCTCTCTCGGTCGGAGTCGTATAACCCGCATACCCCGTTCCTATTTTCATTATAATAAAAAAAGTAGCAGTTAATCCAGCAGTAATGAGAAATAAAGCCAATCCTTTCTTCTTTAATAAGGCATCTTTATTTATAAAGCCAATTATTAAAACGACGACAATAATGCTCAATGAAATTGCCGGATAATTATACCTGAATAAACAAGGAAGGAATAAAAACAACGAAGCCATTATCACCATTCCTGTATGCATACGATTTAATGAAAGCAATTGGATCGTTAGGCTTAATCCGACCAGGAACAATACAAGGGAAACCGTATCTGTGGGTAGTGATTCATTGATAAATGTGTATTCAAAACAGCCGGCAATTAATGTCATGATATTGACTCCGGCTTGAGGCATGCCAATCTGCCTGCAAAGTTTTCTTACGATAAAAATCAAACCAATGCAAACAAGAATATCAAAGGACGTCGTTGCCCAATATATATTGTAATTGAATATTTTCAAGAAAGGAGCTAATAAAATTGGATAGCCCGGTGGCCAAAGTGGTGTAAAATCATATGCGGGCGTTTCTAAGTTATGAGTGAAATATTGGGGAACGCTTAACCCATTACCCTGGAGTAAGCTTTTACATTGTGAAACGAGAAACATTTTATCCCGACCGGCATAGGAAACAAAAAATACATTAATAACCCGGCAAAGAATAGCAGTGATTAAGCAAAGCGAGGTCGCAGCTTTAGAAGAAAAAATTTTAATAAGGATGCTCATGCTTGTCAAAAGTAATGTACATTTCCTATTGCGGATCTAATTCTTCCATATAGAAATTTGTTCCTGCAATCGTCGCAATTATTTGTGGGTGTTTCTTTTCAACATACTCTTTCATTATCCAGGCATCCTGTTTATGTACCGGAACTATCAAAATGCTTTTTGATGCTATTTTAAGTCCTGCCTTGTTCAGGTTTGTGTAATCAAATATTGCTTTATACCCCATTCGTGAGGCCGTATGAAGGTAAAACTGATCAGGAGCACAAATAATTATCTCTCTATCCACGGTTTTATTTTTGAGATCCCTGATAATACCAGGAAAACTTTTATAATCTTTATCTCTGTCACGAATTATCGAAAGGCTTTGGTGATCCATTACAATTTTTACGTTAAAATAAATGCCATGCATTATTTCAGTAACGAAACATATCAATGCTATTACAGCAAAAAGACGGACGAAGTTATTTTTAAAGAGAGAGGGGTAAAATTGAATTGTTATAAAAAATAGAAAGGGAATAAAAACATAGATAAAAGCAAAATACCGGACATCATAACTATAGGTCCATTTATATTCTCCCCAATCCTGTGCTTTGTATGTAAGCGACAAATAAGCAAGCAATCCAATAATAAAAAGGGATATAGCGGAACCGGTGATTATAAAAATTGATTGTGGTGGTAATGAACTCCTCTTAGATTTAATGACATAACGGATCAACAAAAATAAAAGCAATACAAAAAATAGTGCATTTATAAACTCCAAAACATATATCACACGACTATATTCAAAACCTGAAATCCTTTCTATTTGTTGTGCAGCAAAATCAAGGTTAATAAATGAGGCAGGTAAAAAAGGATACCACCTAACTAACTGGTCGAAGAAAATTCCACGGCCCGTGTTATAGATGTGGACGGCGCTTCCGCTGTATGATGCAGTAAACAGAAATAATAATGCGAGAAGCAGGGTTGAAACAATCAACAGCCTGATGCCGGAATTTTTTAGGGATTTATTTTTAATGAAGACGCCCGTCATTATGATTAAAAGTGGAAGCAAAGTTGTTACAGGTAAATACATATAACGGAAAAAGGAAGGAAGAAAAAATAAAAGCCCATAACCCAAAATTTGTAAAGGTGACAATTGCTTTTGTGAGTTGACAATGCCAATCATTACAGCGAAGGCGAAAAAAACAAAGGCCACCGAGATGACATCAGTAGAAGATGATGACATAAAAAAAGGATATTGGGAACACCCGGCAATAAGTAATACAATATTATTAAACTGGGCCGATAATCCTGCTCTTTTGCTCAATGTCCAAACTGCAATAACAAACAATAAGGCAGCTACAATATCAAAAGCCAATACGGCTTTATATTCATTGCCGTTAAAAATTTTCAAAAATGGAATAATGGAAAAAGTAAAGCCAGGAGGAAAGAACCAAAAAGTGTCGAAAACAGGCTGATCAAGGTTGGTTGTAAAATATTTTGTAACCCCCATACCATTGCCGGCCAGAAGATTTTCTGCATACGTCAATTGCACTTTTGTATCTCTCCCAATGGTTGAGTAAAGAGTAGTAAAAATTATTCGATTCGCAATTGCAAAAATTATACAAAACGCTGTTGCATATCTGGATTCAAAAATGTGGAGCAATCTTTTCATTGCGACGATTGATTGTGAAAATAGCTTTTAATACGTTGCTCCACGTTTTCACG
>DASVAM010000290.1:0-2214 GCA_036376375.1 Chitinophagaceae bacterium | reverse complement strand
ATTTGTGCTGATGCCCGATATATCTGCCTCCAGGGGAACCATTATTGCATAAAGAATGGGAATCATGAGTGGCGTGTAAGCTCGAATTTTCCTGAATCCAATGAAAACAATAAGCATTGAAACGAGTATAAAAGTCGTTATCACTTCACCAACAAATGCCTCCCCTCTTGTGTAGCTTGTACCTGGTTGTGTTGCCCCAAAGAAAACACTCCTGCCTTGTTCTCCCCAGACCAACAGCGGCAGTGAGCCAATGAGAGAGCCAATTAATTGTGCCACTACATAAACTATGGCAACCTTCGATTCAATTTTCCCAAACAACCAGAATGCCATAGTAACAACAGGGTTAACATGTGCGCCGCTTACTCTTCCAATAGCTGAAATGGCAATCAATGCACCCGTTCCGCCGAAAAGAAATCCGGTGACGGATTGCCGTAATTTCACATTTGGAATAAATTGCTCCATAGGGCTACCGGCTCCGAACATAAAAATAACAATCGAGAGACCGACCAAAAGCAGAAGCGCTGTACCTGTAAGTTCGGCCCAGAATTTCGGCCAGGGGAATGGTTGTTCAATTGTCTTTTCCATTTTATTCATTATACAACATCATCGTCATCGATCTGATCTTGATTTTTCAACTCAAATCTCAAAAAATTGATGACATACTTCTTATTGACGGAATGAAGTTCATAATTGTGATGTTTTTCACTTACCATGCAATTGTTGCTGCAGTGAAAACATAGGTGCCTGGTTAACGGTTGCAAGCCCTTTTTCAGGGCTATCAAGGGCTAATATTAAAAACATAACGATTGCAAATATGACTGATAGCAGAAGGATCAGTCTTAAATTCCCCTTTCCGGATATTCCGAATTGATAACCCAGTACAAACATTGAAATAAAGGAAATGACAAACAATACAAATAATACCGCTCCGGGAATTCGATACTGAAGTCCCACTGTGATCCGCTGATTATATGAATTAACCATATCATTTACTGAAGTAGTATATAATGCATAAACTTCAGAACTCCGGTCCTGCTCTGCTAATGCTTCAGTATAGTTCCACAGCGAATCAAGTATTTGTTGTGAACGGGTAAGGCCAGCTTCCAATTTAGCAATATCATTTGCAAAATCAACCCGCCTGTCAACATATTCAACAAGGAATCTTTTTGTATTGGATCTGTATGGCTCCGGAATCAGCCCCGCACGAAGAAAGGTCGATCTAATGTTTGTAACCTCTTCGAGAAGCAATTCCTTTCTTGCATCATAACGATTGGCAGTAATCTGGAATGTAATGGCAAGCATGAAAGCAAGTAAACCGAAGGCGGCAGCGACTACCGAACCAACGGGTGCCTTTGATACCTCTTCCGTTTTCGCTTTACGATACTGCCCGTATCGCTGGCCCAGTAAAATGGGGATCAATACTGCAAGGAAAGGGATAATGACCATTAATGTGATCGCAAGAATTTTATCGCTTGTCATGTTTTTGGTTTTTATTACAAAAGATCACAGAAGTCTTGAAGGACTCTTAAATATAATTAAAATAAGTAAACTAAAAATTGATGAAGATTTCAATGGCCAATATTTAAAATAATAGTCTTTGTTTGTTGAGCTCAAGATTGATTTTTATTCTACAGTTTACTTTAGTAATTTGAAATTTATCTGAGTGTTAAACCATTCCAACCACCTTTCATAAAGTCATTTTATTGCCATGGATGCAAGCTTGAAACCGGTCAAAAACAAAAACAGGTCTATCCTGTATTTTTTACTTT
Organism: Chitinophagaceae bacterium; assembly: GCA_036376375.1. Classification (GTDB taxonomy): domain Bacteria; phylum Bacteroidota; class Bacteroidia; order Chitinophagales; family Chitinophagaceae; genus VBAS01. The sequence continues at coordinate 445 of DASVAM010000290.1, read as the reverse complement.
CATTTATTGTTGCCCTGGGTTTGACCTTTTTACTTAAAGAACCTTCCTTTACTACTACACAGGTATATGTACTTTTTATTTTATTCTTTGCAATGGGACTCTGGTTTACCGAAGCAGTCCCCCCTTTTGCGGTTAGCATTTTGATTATAGCCTACCTGGTTTTTATGTTAGGAAATAAAGATCTTAATCCGAATCCTGAAAAGATCGACCGGTATGTCACTACTTTTTCCAGCAGTGTGATCTGGCTCATGCTTGGAGGTTTTTTTCTTGCTGCTGCGATGACAAAAACAAAACTGGATGAGGCATTATTCAGGGCAACATTAAAAATTTCAGGAACAAGTCCAAGAAAGTTGCTGATCGGGTTAATGACGACAACAATGATCGCTTCTATGCTCATGTCAAACACGGCCGCGACAGCGATGGTCGTGGCTTCGATCATGCCTCT
>DASVAM010000050.1:0-13416 GCA_036376375.1 Chitinophagaceae bacterium | reverse complement strand
ATATGACAATTTATTTTTCAAATAATCAGCGACTTGGATACAGATGGATTGAGACGTTTCAACTTTCTTTCCACCAGGATTGGGTAAATAATAAAATACCAAATGACAAAGCTAAATGAACTACCGAGTATCAGCAAGCTTGCCCATACAGGCATTCCATCTTTACCATCCTTATCAAAAGTTTCGGACATAAGGTGAGTGATGTAACTTTCAAGAAAAGCAGCACCTAGTGTCATAGGTACAAATATGATCATGATTTTTACGGCATCTTTTATTCCTGTCTTAAACGAACTGAGCCGGGTGTATGATCCGGGGAACAAAATACTTTTGGCAATAATAAACCCGGCTGTTGCAGAAATGATCATTGCAGAGATCTCCAATGTGCCATGGATCCAAATAACCATGACAGACTTTATACCAAGCCCTTTTGCAAAGAACATGTATTGAAAACAGCCGAGCATTACACTATTTGTAAATAACAAATGCAGTGTGAAAACCCCGAAAAACAGTCCGCAAATGAACATCAGGAAATCTATCTTCACATTGTGATAAAAAAACCACATGAACGTAGAAAAGTAACCACCCTCTCCGGTACTCTTATATACTCCAAAAGGATCTCCATTTGCAATATTATCTTCTGTCATAGCAACATAATCTTCGCCGAGAACACCTTTTACAAATTCATAATCACGCATTGATGATATAACACCCATGGCGCAACAAACCGCAAAAACAATAAATGTGAAAAGAAACGTTTTATGATTTTTCCGGATGACCATCGGCAATTCCGTCTTCCAAAAACCAATAAGCCTCGAATATTTTTCTTTTTTATTCTGATAGATGGATTGATAAATAGAGACAGCCAGGCCGTTGATAAGTTTTGTCACTTTGCTATGCGGGTAAAATGTTTTGGCATAGGCCAGGTCATCGACAAGCGTCGTGAACCTGTTTGCCATTTCATCAGGGTCATCGGTTTCGAAATGCTCATATTCCTGCCATTTCTGTGCATTCTTTTTTATGAATAAGGCTTCACGCATATCTCCTAAAATCGTTCTTCAATATTAAGAAGTAATTTCTTAAAGACATCTTGTATTCGTTGTTTTTTATTCTAAACAGCTGGCGTTTGTCGCGTAGTTTTTATTATTTTGCAATTGTAGTATGCCGGCAATCCAGATCAATACTCCTTTTAATATTGCCCTTGATTTTGAAGTGGCAGCCCTCCACAAAAGGATCCTCGCATACCTCGCTGATATCGTTATCCTCGTTATTTATTCATGGGGAATGAAAAAGTTCCTGGATGAAATACTTCTTATAGAAAGCAATCGGTATGGCATTGATATATTATTGGTTTCAATTCCGATGTTGCTTTATGCACTGGTTTGTGAGATCAGCATGCACGGTCAATCGATTGGGAAAAAACTGCTCGGTATACGGGTAATGAGTTTGGAAGGAGGTGAACCGACAGTTAGCCAATATTTGCTTCGGTGGTCCACCCGTTTTTTTGAATGGCCGCTGGTGTTCGGATTTGTGTTTCCTAATTTCTGGATAATTTTTCAACTGTTCTTTGTGGGCTTTTTGGGTGTTTTTGTTGTGATCATCGTAGCTGTTTCAAAATCAAACCAACGACTCGGCGATCTTGGCGCCGGGACCGTGGTCGTAGACACCCGGAGTAAAACCTATTTGCATGAAACCGTTTTTCTTGATGTTTCGCATAAAGATTACCATGTTCAATTCCCGGAAGTAATGAAGTTAACCGACCGTGACATTAATACGATAAAAAGTATTCTTGATGTGGCGGCCCGGAAAAGAGATTTGCAACTGGCAGCAAATGCCGCTGATAAAATAAAGAATCATTTGAAAATACAAAGTTCCTTAACACCGTTTGATTTTCTTGAAAAAGTATTGATGGATTACAATTATATCTCTACAAAATAACGCCTCGAACTTTAATTGCCGGCCATCATCACTGTTGCAGCCATTGAAAGAATACCAAAGATTATTAATACCAGACTTATGATGGTCAGGATTCCTGCGTAGCGATACAGGATCTTCAGATTTTGAAAAGAACCGTTCAGTAATTCCTGGTCATTTGATATCAGCGCTCCCTTCATTTTGTTAGCAAACCGTAACAAAAAATAATAAGGGAAGAATGCGATGACTGCGAAGACGATATAAAAAATGATCATCCCGATCCCCATAAAACCCTTAAAGGTATCTTCACTGGATATGGTATCAACCTGGCCCATGGTGCTGGTCATACTTACGATCATAATCGACATCAAGATCCCATAAACCACCATCAAACCAATAAAAATAAAACCACAAATGGCCAGGAATTTTGCCCATTTGGCCGCTTCTGATAAATGGCCTTTTGAAATATTATCTATTCCTAATCCGAACAACGAAGCATTTTGATCTTGTTCCATTCTTACTATTTGAAGTGATGAAATTGAAATTGTCTTTAATGAGTACCATTTTATTCAGCACCCAATCACGGCGCCAACCATGAAAACGGCATAAAAGGAATGTTCCTTAAAAGCCAAAAAGAAAGGACTACTATAAGAATTGAATATGAAAAAATTGGTTTATAAATAAATGATGAAGTTTCATATTTTTTACCCCAGGCAAAAGCAAGAACAAAGTAAATTAACAACGGAAGAAGCAAAACGAACAAAAGGTTATAATTCATGGCGGGCACCATGCGCCCATGCAATAAAGCATGAAATGAACGCTGCACTCCACAACCGGGGCAAAATACGCCGGTCAATTGATGAAAAAAACATTTTGGCAAATTGCCATTCTTCGGTTCGACAAAAAAATATAGCAGCAGAATGGTTCCTGCTGCTATTGTAACGATTGTAATTCTTAATATTCGACGATTCATTGCGACAGAGGATCAATCCATAGAAGCTGCACCGAAACCTAATGCAGCAAATCCTATCACAAAATAAAACAGACAGACCAATATTACCCAGCCAAGACCAACCCAAAAACCAATTTTTGTCCATTTGGCTGCCTCTCTTCTTGCTTTTTCAGCACCTTCCATATCACCCGCCAGTTGTTTGGAATTAACCTGTGCCGCAAAGATAATCCCTACCACTCCAAAGGGCAGACAACAAAGGATGGTAACTAAAATTGCTTCTACGAGCCAGTTTTCGCTAAATGGACCCTTTGGTCCGGGCGTAGCCATGTTTAAATTTTCCATGATGTCAGTTTGGTTTTAGTTTTTTAATGCATAAATATAATGAGCAAACTTTAATATGCAATCGCAAACAAAACTCTTTCTTTACTTGGCTTTCCACTTAAGATACACACGCCTTTTTCGGGGGGATTATTCAACGGGATACAACGAATAGTCGCTTTAGTTTTTTGTTTTATTTCCTCTTCTGTTTCTGCCGTGCCGTCCCAATGCGCGGCAACAAAGCCGCCTTTTTCGGCCAGTGTTTTTACAAACTCATCCCAGGTGTCCACTGAAGTAATATGTTGCTCGCGATATTTTAAAGCATTGTTATAAAGGTTTTGCTGTATTTCTTCGAGCAATTTAACGATATAACCGTTTAATCCATCGATGGAAACCTGTTGCTTTTCTTTTGTGTCTCTTCTTGCCAGTTCGACAACATTATTTTCTATATCACGAAGGCCCATGGCAAGGCGCACAGGTACCCCTTTCAATTCGTATTCGGCAAATTTCCAGCCCGGTCTTGTATTGTCATTGTCATCATACTTTACACGAATGCCGGCAGCCTTAAGTTCTTTCATTATCTCATTTGCTTTAGCATCTATCACTGATTTTGATTCTTCTCCTTTATAAATTGGAACGATGACAACCTGGTGGGGAGCGATCTTTGGAGGTAACACCAGGCCCTGGTCGTCGCTATGCGCCATCACCAATGCACCGATCAGCCTTGTGCTCACACCCCAGCTCGTAGCCCAAACATATTCTTGCTGATTTTCTTTGTTTAAGAATTTTACATCAAATGCTTTTGCAAAATTTTGTCCCAGGAAATGCGAAGTGCCGCATTGTAATGCTTTTCCGTCCTGCATCAATCCTTCAATGCAATAAGTATCGAGCGCACCGGCAAATCTTTCGCTTGCAGATTTCACACCTCTTATGACAGGCAGCGCCATGAACTGCTCAACAAATGTGGCATATACTTCCAGCATGCGCTTTGTTTCCTCAATAGCGTCGTCAGCTGTGGAATGCGCCGTATGGCCCTCCTGCCAAAGAAACTCTGCCGTACGTAAAAACAATCTTGTTCTCATCTCCCAACGCACAACATTTGCCCATTGATTAATGAGCAAGGGAAGATCGCGGTATGACTGAATCCAGTCTTTATAGGTATTCCAGATGATCGCTTCACTGGTTGGACGAATAATAAGTTCTTCTTCCAGCCTTGAATCCGGATCAACTATCAGCGTTCCTTTCTTATCCGGGTTTGCTTTTAAACGATAGTGCGTAACAACGGCGCATTCTTTTGCAAATCCTTCTGCGTGGCCCTCTTCCTTTTCCAAAAAACTCTTGGGAACAAATAATGGGAAATAGGCATTTTGATGCCCCGTGTCTTTAAACATTCTGTCCAAAGCATCCCTCATGTTTTCCCAGAGTGCAAATCCGTAAGGTTTTATCACCATACATCCCCTGACTGCAGAATAATCAGCTAAACCACCTTTTAGTACAAGATCATTGTACCATTGAGAATAATCGTCAGCTCTTGTTGTAATGCCTTTACTCATAAATAACGTCCGACGGGCGGAGATTTAAATTATTGAAAAAGATCAACCGGGGTTACCAAAGATGAACACTTCGCTTCGCTCGGCGCAAGCTGCAGATCGCAAGAAAACACGGACCAGCGAACCGATGCGAGCTCAAAGAATTATTTAACATCCCTAAAATAACGAACGGTTGAATCTTACGTTTTAATTAACAACGGATTTCGCAATTTTACATCGAGCGGCAAAATATTTGATGCTCAAAGATATGTGTCGGAAATCCGGCGCAAATGTAGTAACTTCAATTTTATAAACCACTTAAACTCCCTGCCATGAAACGTCAAATTTTACTTTTGGCAATTACCGCAGCAGCATTAAGCAGTTGTACGACCGCATACAAAACAGGGCAAACTCCCGACGATGTGTATTTTTCTCCTACCCGTCCGCAAGACGAATATGTTCGTGTTGAAGAGAAAGAGGAGCCGCGGTACGATGACGAATATTATGATGATCGTTATCTGCGAATGAAAGTGCAGAACCGTACACAGTGGGCTTATCTTGATGATTGGTATGCCTACGATCGTTACGGTTATCGTGCGAATTTTTATTATGGTTCTTATTACAATCCTTACACTTCCTGGAATTATTATTATAACCCATATTGCCGTAATAATGTCATTGCTTATTACCCGGTTCAAACAGGGCATCCCGGAACAGTAACCGTGGCTCAAAATGTGCCAAGGCCAAGGACTTTTAATTTGCTGAGCTATACCAACACGAATTTTAATAATGTTAATAGCAACACGAGCATAAATTCTAAATCCCTGAGCAACCCCGTTTACAACAACAGGAATTCAAATAACGGATTTAGCAATACACTAAAGCAAATTTTTAACGGCGCAACGAACAGCAGCAGCAACAGTACATATTCACCTCCAACCAGAAGTTATTCACCTGGCTCAGGTTCTTCCGGCAGTGGCAGCCGTTCCGGTTCATCCGGAAGCAGCAGTGGCGGCGGTGGCGGGGCATCTCGTCCGAGCAGAGGTGGCAACTAAATCATAAACATGAAGCAGGTTAAACAATCGAAACATTTTTTTGGATGTTTCCTGCTTCATATACGCTAAACTTTTATACTCCTCCAAATGAAAGGAAAAATCTACGCAATCGTTTTTCTTCTCTCTTCATATATTTCTTTTTCACAAACACCAGAAGATGCCTTGCGATTATCATGGTATCAACTAAAAGGTACGGCGCGAAACCAGGCGATCGGGGGGGCTATGGCCTCGTTAGGCGGGGATGCCACAGCAAATCACGTTAACCCGGCGGGACTTGCTTTCTTTAAGACCTCAGACATGTTTATTACACCCGGCCTTCAGTTTGGGAAAAATAAGAGTATGTTCAGGGGAACAAATGGCACAGGAGAAGGCCAGACCAATTTTAATCTTGGAACTTCTGGCTTCGTATTCGGTGGCTTTGGGCAAAAAGCGAGAAACTCTTTTGGTATCACTGTTACTCAACAGGCCGATTTTAATTATACTACGTATTATAACGGCTTAAATGACTATAGCAGTTTTGCAGAGCCATTGGCTGATGAGTTTGCAGCGTCCGGAATGACAATAGACCAGGCTTTATCGTATAGTTCAAACATTTCGATTCCAACAAAGATGTCCTTATATACATACCTGGTTGACACGTTAACAATAAATGGAAGCCCACAAGTAATTGCTCGTTCTGAAAACCCCGCCACCAGAGAACAGACTAACCGCATCGAATCAAGCGGTGGTATTACTGAAATAAATCTTGGATGGGGAACAGAGGCCAGTAAGAAATTTATGGCAGGACTCAGTCTTGGCATAAACATCATCAACATGGAACGCAGAACTTATTTTCATGAGTCGGATGCAACGGGCAATGCAGATAATGATTTCAGTTTTCTGACATACGACGAAGCATTCAAGCTTAAAGGTTATGGTATAAATTTCCGCGGAGGTCTTATCTATCGGCCAAAAGAATATATCCGTTTGGGACTGGCTGTACACACTCCGACATGGATGCCGTTGACAGAAACGGTAAGCTCAGGTATGGCAGCAGATCTTGAAAATTTATTTGGTGCAGGCCAGGGTTATGACAGCGTGGGGATTGCCACGATCACAGGCGCCGGCGACAAAGCAGAAAAGGAATATCAATTGAATTCTCCTACGAAGATCATGATCAGCGGATCTTATGTATTCAGAGAGGTGGAAGATATAACAAGGCAAAAAGGATTTATTACTGCAGACATAGAATATACCAATTATAGCTGGATGAAGTATGCACCTTATGAGGGAGAGGCTTATGATGAGACCAGGGCCGATTATGCTCCTTATAACGAAGCGATCGATGCGGTGTATAAAGGGACATTCAATTTCCGCTTAGGCGGCGAGCTGAAATTTAAAACAATTATGGCCCGTGCAGGTTTTGCTTATTACACCAGTCCCTATAAAGACGATGAATTAAAAGGCAGAAAAATGTTCATAAGCGGAGGGCTTGGTTATAGACATAAAGGAATGTTTATCGACCTCACATACGTACAACGATTGAATAAAGATGTAAACTTCCCGTACCGGGTCAATGCTCCAAGGGCCAATACATTTGCTGACCTGAAAGAAAATGGCGGCAATGTGCTGCTAACAGTTGGCTTTAAGATCTAAGTCGCAATCACACTAACTTGTTTGTCAGAAGGAGTCACGCGAATAGCGTGACTTTTTTATAATGGGTACTGAAAAAATTACAGCGTCCGATCCATTTTTGGTGTCATGATTTCCTTTTGCAGGGAACGAACGCCGGAGCTGAATTTTTGGCATAAAATTCGTTTAGCAGAAAATTATAAGAAAAATTTTAACGCTATGGGACCGTTTGAGATCAATTTTGATTTCCCGGTGGCCTCATCCGATCTAAAAATTTCTTTTAATGCCACCGTCGAACTGCATCACTCAGAACCATTTTACCTGGTTCGTAATTTTCATCTTATCGATCGTAATAAGAATACAGGTCACCGTTCTGTACTACCCGAACAGGAGATAAAACGTATTGAGCGAAACGGCTCGATAGTATGGGTGCATAAAGACTCCGAGAAGGAATCTGATCTAAGCATTGCTATTGGCAAAGGAATTGAAAGAAATTTTTTAAGTAGGGAGTTCAACCAGCACTTCGTCAGATAACAACACAAAACAAAGCGTTCCGAAAATTTGGAACGCCTTCTTTTTCAGGGCAGCTGGTTTTGGCACAGTACGTTCGATTGTAACAACCCTGTCTATAAGGAATTGTAAGCTATCCTTTGATCTTAATTTCAATACGGCGATTCTTTTGTCTTCCTTCGGCTGTTTTATTATCAGCAACCGGTTGAGTCGATCCAAATCCTGCTGTAGTCAATCTATCCCCGTTGACCCCTTTGCTTACAAGATATTTCTTACAAGCTTCGGCTCTTCTCTGTGACAATGGAATATTAATCTTATCAGAACCGGTATTATCTGTATGACCGTCAATCGTTACTTCAACGTCCGGATTCCGTTTCAGATAGGCAACAACGGTATCCAATATTGGTTTTCCTTTTGCCAATAAAACAGCGCTTCCGGTTCTAAACACGATCTCGTAAGATTTTATTCCAATTACCGGACATCCAAAATTATCTGCCGGGCCGGCAACTCTTGGACATTTATCTTCTTCATCATTTACTCCATCGCCGTCGGAATCAGGCACAGGGCAACCCTGGTAGCGGGCAACACCCGGCTGCGTCACACATTTATCATCTTCGTCGTTTATTCCATCTTTATCAGTGTCGGGAACAGGGCAACCTTCATATTTTGCCAGGCCGGCGACTGTGGGGCACTTATCATTTTCATCATTTATCCCATCCTTGTCAGTGTCAGGAACCGGGCATCCCTGGTATTTTACAACCCCTGCCTCCGTTGGACATTTGTCATTATCATCAATGATGCCATCATTATCGGTATCCTTTGGAGGTGGCGGCGGTGGCGGTGGTGGAGGAATGATCTGGGGCTCTTTCTTTTTTGTGATACGACCAGCGATACCAAATGCATGCAAAAAATGATAGTTAGCCGATCCGGTAGTGACAGGAACCCTGTAAGTAGAATTGATAAACAACCTGCCCTCGTTAAAAAAGTTTATATTCAATCCCACACCAAGCGGTACATATGCGCCATAGTACACATAGTATTTTTGTGCGCCGATACCAGCGATCAGGTGCGGCTGAACAACGTAATTATCAGAAACCATTTTAAACAATGCCGTTGCTTCCAATTGAAGGTTCAACCGGCTGACTCCATCATATGGCTGATCACCAAATGTCTGACTGAGATACGAGCTGTTAATCGATCCGGCAAAATCAATATGTTTCTTTATTCCTTTAAAATAATGTAGTCCTAACCCCGGTGACATTGAATTCAAATTAGCGAAATTCTTATCCCGGATAACAGCATTTAAAGAGGTGGTTCGAATCAATTCAGCTGTTTTGAAATCGAAAAGTTGAAAGCTTACACCAATCTCATGAGATCTGATCTCCTCATCCTGTCCATAAATAGCAGGGGCGATGATCATTGCGGCGAGCAGTGAAACAATTAATTGCTTCATAAAGCGGTAGTTTGGGTTTCAACAAAAATAACGGCTCTCTACTACATCCTGAAATTAAATATTAGTTCGATTTCCACCTATTTTTCAGGTTTTTTCCGGCCGATCACTTCAACCCTTACTCTTGTAAGACCCGATTTTACATACCCAAGCTTTTCTGCGGCCTCGCGGCTGAGATCGACAACTCTTTTCATTCTTGTGTGAAGCCTGTCATTTGTTTTAACAACCACACTCTTTCCATTTCGAAGATTGGTAACTTTTATCCACGTGCCGAGAGGCAGCACATTGCATGCAGCGGTCATTTTCTTATGTGAATAGATCTCACCATTCGCCGTTTTCTTACCATTGAACGTATTGGAATAATAACTTGCCGTTCCGTAAAGGATTGTTGGCTTTGCTTTTTTGTAACTGGTGGTATCACCCGCAACCAGGCAGATACCGGTGAATAAAAAAAAGATAAAAAGAGAAAACCTCATTCGCTATTCTTTTTGTTAACAAAAAGTAATTCGATCATTTTCTTATCCTCGTCATAAATATCTTCAAAAAAACTGATTTGTCCATTGTTTGCTTCACAGGTAAAATACCGGATAAATACGGGGATCTTTTTACGCAGAGGGATACTGTGTTTTTCCTTTATGACCAGCCAATGCGTCATCGAGTCGATGGTAATTTGATTCGGCTTTTTCTTTACAGTACTGTCATTTTCATTATTCATGATATAATAAGCCATCTTTTCCCATTGCTGTACACGAACACAACCATGACTTAAGGCTCGTGAATCGTTACTGAAAAAAGATCGTTGATTCGTATCATGCAAATACACAGCATATTTATTATAAAAATTGAATTTCAAAACTCCTAAAGCATTATCATCACCACTACCCTGTATTACTTTGTATGGGATCGTCTTTTTGTACTTTGTCCAATCCACCGAATCAGGACTTACCTCTTCATTCCTACTGTTTAAAAGCATATACCCCTTCTTTCGCAGGTAGCCTGTGTCTTTCTTCATCCCGGGAATTATTTCTTTTTCGACAATACTCTCCGGTATATTCCATTGGGGATACGTGATCATTTCAGAAACGGCGCTGGTTAGCACCGGCGTTCTTGTGATTGGTTTACCGACCACTACTTTGCTGCTCAAAACAAGTGTATCGTTATTTATCAATCGCAATGAATAAGAAGGAATGTTGACCCAAATATATTTTTGAGGCATAGAATCTGCCAGCATTTTATACCGATCCATTGTAATAGCTATATGATTGAACTTATCCTGATCAGATAAATTAAGTATTCGTATCGTTTGCCCTCCGATCTTTCCATCTACTGTCAGCTTTTTATCCTTTTGAAATTTTCTTACCGCTGAAGCAAGTTGAACAGAATCGATTATCGAAAAAGCTGAATCTATATAACCTGTTTCAAAAAGTCTTTTCGCAACTGCCGCTCTTAATTCTTCGCGATTCTTATTTGGAAAGCTAATGGGGACGATCGGACTAAAATCAGCTTTGTCAAGAAAACTCCTGACCGCTGCTTTTAACTCTCGATACCCTTTATGCTTAGGCTCCAGTGTAGAAACGATGACATCAAGAGAAAGACCGGAGGCAGCGGCATTGAATTTAGAAGAAATGAATTCTTCTGTTAAAATCGAATCTTTTCTGAGTGTAATGCTGTCGTTCGGCAATCTTCCCAATTTGATATCATGAAAAATACTAATGACTGCATCACTGAGCATCAGGTCAGCTCTTGCCCATGCTGCTGCGTCTTTTGTTGTTTTATCTTTAAATGTGTCAGCTGCAAATAAATTTTTGATCGTGGTTAATTGTTGTGAATGATAATCCTCCGGGAACAGGCCATACAACCTCGCATTTTCAATAAATAACAGAAGTGAATCACCCTGCGCCAGCCATTTTTGAGAACTGCTCCATTGTGGAGTAAACACCTTTTGTTTGTAAATTTTCCTAAGAGCTGGTAATTGATATAAAACTGTGGAATCGTCGATCCTCCCATTTTTAGATGCAGAATAATCAAGAAAACTTTCAATCAGGCCCCTGACCTTGTCATCCATTTTTTCCGGCACGTCCACGATCACCACTTCATCAGGCTTCTTTTTTTCTTTACAGGCAATGACAAACGATCCGCATATTAATGCTGCAAACGCGATCCAATGATATTTCCTATGTATAAAAAAATCTCTGATAAAGCGGTTCATAGATTTTTGTACTAATTTCCCTTTTTTCGCAATTGGGCAAAGTAATGAATCGTTGCTGTTATAACATAATCTGCATTGTTATTTTTTCAACAGGCTGTGTAAGTCACTCACATTCACAAATGTTAAAAGGATTTAATAAAACCGGAAGTTTAAACGAACAGGAATTATGGATCAAAAACGGGCGCGATTCAATGACGACAAACATTAATGCACCGTTGCATTTCAACACAAAAGGAAAAACTTACCTGGTATTATTCGCACTCCCAAATGGTAATAGCATCGAATGGACAAAGGGAAAAAAGATGAAACCCGGCGACGACTGGCATTTCGATATCCAGCATATAGCCGCACAGACAAGATTTGTCAGGGATCTGGATAAAAAAAACAATTATATCGTTGTTTATTTAATGGCGGACCAGAAAAGCTGGCCCACATGGAAAAGAAGGATTGGAAATTCCCCGTCTGCCGGACAAGCGGGCAAGTTGATCATTAAAAATCTGGTTGACAGCGTGGCTGGCATTTTCAAAGAATATGATCCAAAAATCATTTTAAACGGTCATAGCGGTGGCGGTAGTTTTATTTTTGGATATTTAGATGCAGTAGATAAAATTCCTGACGAGGTCGAACGAATTTGCTTCTTAGATAGTGATTATGGTTATGAAGACAGTTTGCATACCAAAAAAATCACTGACTGGTTACAACACAAGGGTCATCATCTTTTCGTATTAGCTTATAATGACAGCATTGTTATTTTTAATGGCAAGCCTTTAGTAAGTCCAACAGGTGGCACATGGTACAGGAGCCGATTGATGCAAAGGAGACTTGCAGAAACATTTTCATTTAAAACTATTGTCGATACGGCTTTTATTGATCACTCGGCATTAAACGGAAGAATAAGAATTATTTTAAAAGAAAACCCAAATGGATTGATCTATCATACAGTACAGGTGGAGAAGAATGGATTTATTTATTCGTTGCTTTCAAATACAAAAATAGATCGAAGAAAATACTTTACTTATTGGGACGACAGGGTTTATGAAAAATATATCCAAGAATAGAGATCCACGAAAGTCCTCTTTAAGGCCCGCAGGGATTTAGGGGTTCAAGACTCTCGGCATTTTCTGCTCCTGCATCAGGAGATCACAAATCACTATGGCAGTTACCGCTTCCACAATTACCGGTGCCCTTAAAGCAACGCAAAGATCATGACGTCCTTTAATAGAAAATTTTTCCACTTGTTCTGTATCCCAATTTAAACTTTCCTGCTCTTTGGGAGTAGATGAGGTTGGTTTTATTGCTAAACGAAAAACAAGTTCATTTCCGTTTGTAATCCCTCCCACTATGCCACCGGCATGATTTGTTTTTGTCTTGCCGCTCATTTCTACGATGGCATCATTGTGTTCACTTCCAAACATTCTTGCAGCAGCAAACCCGGCTCCGAATTCCACACCTTTCACAGCGGGTATTGCAAAGAGAAAATGAGCTAAAACTGATTCCATTGAATCGATCCATGGTTCGCCTAAACCAACAGGCAAACCAGTAACGCGGCATTCAACAATTCCGCCCACAGAATCCTTTGCATCGATCGCTTTTTGTAAACCCTTTTCAAGATCTTTTTCTCCTCCTATTTCAGTTACCTCGGCAAGAATTGTGACTTGTGGTTTTAAAACCTCACCCTCCAACTCCCTCTCCGAAGGAACGGGAGAATCGTGATTCGAAACCCCTCTCCATTGGAGAGGGGTTTGGGGTGAGGTATTCATGAGCTTCTTTGCGATCCCACCTGCTGCAACGATTCCTGCAGTCATCCTGGCACTGAAATGACCGCCGCCACGATAATCTTCAAAACCGCCAAATTTCTGATGAGCTACCCA
>DASVAM010000273.1:0-9088 GCA_036376375.1 Chitinophagaceae bacterium | reverse complement strand
TATTTTAACGCATACCACTGCAATCCAAAACTGAAGAGGGTTGCTAAAAACATTAAACCAGTATTTAATCGCGGAGCAAAAAGCGGCCTGATATGTTTTCTTCCAAAAAGAATCACCAGGATCAGCGCAGAGAGTAAAATGTCTTTATAAAATGAAAATTCCGGCGTGATCTTTATACAATCTCCAAAACAACCGCAGTTCTTGGGATTGCCTGTAATATAAGTATAACCAGTAAGAATCGTAAAGAATATCATTAACAATAATAACAACCAGCTAAACAATTTCATTCTCCATCCTAACAGTAATGCCGCGCCGGCAATTATTTCAAAGGCATTCATTGTGACCGATAAAAACAACGTATGCTCGTTCAAAAAATGAAACAAACTTGTCAACGCATCCTTCATAAAAAAGGTACTAGCTTCAAGATCTTTGTTCCAAATTTCGAAATACTCTTCCATCTTGTAAGCGGTCCCCAAAGGATCATTTGCCTTTACAAGGCCAGAAAAAATAAAAACGATTCCTACAAAAATTCTGATAACATTGATAGTTATTTTCATTTGGCGATTTTAAAAATGTTCAATTTATCTTGGAACCTGCATCAATTAGACTTTGACTATGGACTATCGACTATGGACTATTGACTTTTAACCTTTTCCTCTTCCATTAGTATCAGTGCAAACACAGCATAGTTAACGATATCAAGATAATTTGCATCAATACCTTCGCTAATGATCGTTTTTCCATCATTGATCAGGATCTGGCGTATACGTTGCAGCTTCATCAGGATCAGATCGACAAAACTTTCCTGGCTCATGCTGCGCCATGCTTCCCCATAATCATGATTTTTATCCTGCATTAATCTTTTTGCAGTGGCCACTTTCTCATCAAACATCGGGGATATCCTTTCAACAGCCAGTTCTTCCGGATCGTTATCAGTGAGGGCCAATTGGAAAAGGCCGATCAGCGCATAATTTATAATTCCTTTGAATTCCGCTGAAATATCATCTGCTACTTTTTGCTGACCCGTTTCCTGTATCGTACGAATTCGTTGTGCTTTTATGAATATCTGGTCAACGATCGAGATCGTTCGCAGCACTCTCCATGCTGTTCCATAATCCATTGCTTTACGTAAAAAAATTTCTTTACAGGAACGGATTACCTCATCATATTGTTTGTCTGTACCGGTCATAATTTCGTGCATTGTCAATTGTGAATGCTGAATATGAGTTTTGAATGACAATGCCAAACTTTTATAAAACAAATGTTTCTTATTGACCATTGACCATTCACCATTCACCTTCTCACTATCTTTATCGCCAAAAATAGCGAACAAAAATCGAATGTTCACACTGAATTGTAAGGGACGCTTACTGGCAATTGATAAGCCATTGGTCATGGGTATCATCAATACTACACCAGACTCATTTTACCGGGGTAGCCGTTTCGTTGGTGTCGATGAAATTGTAGCAAAAGCAGAAAAGATGTTGAATGATGGCGCTGATATCATCGATATCGGAGGCCAGAGTACAAGACCCGGCAGCGAATTGATCTCTGTAGAGGAAGAGTTGAAAAGAGTGGTTCCCGCTATTGAAGCGATCGCCGATAAATTTCCCCGGGCATTTATTTCAATTGATACCTTTTATTC
The DNA here is from genome assembly GCA_036376375.1 of Chitinophagaceae bacterium. GTDB lineage: Bacteria > Bacteroidota > Bacteroidia > Chitinophagales > Chitinophagaceae > VBAS01. The sequence goes on along the minus strand of DASVAM010000273.1, from coordinate 7,443 downwards.
GGAAGTCGCAAAAATGGCAGCCCGCGCAGGAGCAACAATCGTGAATGATATCAGCGCCGGCCGTATTGATCATAAAATGATCAACACTGTTGCTGCGTTACAAATGCCCTATATACTCATGCACATGAAAGGAACGCCGCAAAACATGCAGGAAAATGCAGTCTATGAAAATCTGACCGGTGAATTGCTTGATTTTTTTATTGCAAGAACGGCTGAACTTAAAAATGCAGGCATCGTTGATATCATTATCGATCCGGGTTTTGGATTCGCAAAAACGATCGGTCAAAACTTTGAATTGCTAAAAAACCTTTCCGTTTTTAAAATACTTGACAGAGCGATCATGATCGGTATTTCCAGGAAGTCTACCATTTATAAAACGCTTGATCTAAATCCCGAAGATGCCTTGAACGGAACAACTGCTTTAAATACGATCGGGTTAATGAATGGAGCATCCATCCTTCGTGTACATGATGTAAAAGAAGCAAAGGAGGTAGTGAGGTTATTCTGCGCCACCTACAAATAAAAAACCTCTTTCCGGTAATGAAAAGAGGTTTTAATGATTATCACCCGAAATTAATTTGCCGTCTGAGGACTTTTTGCGGCAGGATCAGCTGAATTCTTGACAGCATCAGCCTGTTCCTGCGTGTCGCTTACACCCAATACTTCAACGTCAAAAATAAGCGCGGCATAGGGTCCACCGGGTCCATTCTGGGGTCCGTAAGCAAGTGTGCCGGGAATGTATAAAACACCTTTCCCACCCTGGTTAAATAACGCAAGACCATCATGCCAACCCTGGATCACAGAACCGGGGCCGAGCTGGAAAACATAAACGCCGGCATCAAACTGTTGATTATCTTTCAAACCTCTGCCCGCATACTTTACGGTTAAATATTTTCCGATAGTTGCTGCCGCGCCGGTACCTTTTTCTTTGATCATCACATATGTACCCCTTGGAGCTTTTACCGGGTTTAAGTTATTCTTGGCAAAATATTCCTGCAGTTCTTTTTCTTCTACCACTTTTTGTTTGGCTTCGGTTTCTTTCGCTTCTTTTTCCTGGCGAGGCCTGTCTTTCTCAATCTCTGCCTGGTAATCTACTCTTGCCAGGCTGTCAACCCTGAAAATCTCGACCACTTTAATAAACGTTTTAATCTGGTCGCCTTTTTTTGCAAATGGGATCTGTTGCCCCATTCCCTTTTTGATCAATGTATCAACCAGCTGAGTTGTAACAACGCTATCCCCTTTTTTTAGCTCCGTAAATATCTCAAAAGGACTATAGGATCCCACTATCTGGGGCGATACCACAAAGAATTCAGGCATCTTTCCATGATTATCGTACAAAAGAGAATCGTTTATCTTATAAATAACATTATACTTTACAACATTATTAAACCCCGCCGCAGAATCTTTACTGTTACCCGGAAAGATTTTATAAACCAATCCCGATTTTGTTTTTTTGTAATCGGTGCCGCAGGACAACAAAACTATGGCCAATACTGCCGGCACGATCATCGTAATTTTTGATTTCATTTTTATTTTATTATTGAAGTAAATGTAAGTTCTCTTTCATGGCAATGTGAAAATTCTTTACTGTCTCGTCAAGTGATAAAGAACTCCTGCCGCCTGATGCGTTAAAGTGCCCTCCGCCTTCAAAATATTTCCGTGCAAAAGTATTGCAATCAAAATCGCCTTTGCTCCGGAAACTCCATTTGCGTTCTTCATCCCTGTCGATCACAATTGCCACAAGCTTAATACCCCGGATGCTTTGTGGATAATTTACGAGCCCTTCTGTGTCACCTGTTTTCACCTGGAATCTTAGCAGATCAGATTTTGGAATCACGAGTAACACGGTATTGTATTCGTAAAAGACTTCCATCCTGTTGATCAACACATGACCAATAAACCGCATCCGGTTTTCCAAAAAATTATCAAAAAGCTCATTGTGCACATGCATGTGTTCAAGACCGCGTTCTTTCAGATCAGCAACGAGCTTGTGGACGGCCGCCGTTGTTGATGAAAAACGAAACGATCCTGTGTCTGCAACAACTCCTGCATAAATGCAATCGATCATTTCTTTTGTAAACTTATCCCCGTGACCAGACGCATACACAAAATCATAGATCATTTCACAGGTGCTTGACTTACCCGTATCGCTTACCCCCCATTCAAAACTTTTTTCATCCGGTTGCTGGTGGTGATCGATCAGGATCCGGGGACAGGTAACCTGCTCCAGTTTTGGCGCCAGGTTTTTTGTGCGGTGAATAGCATTAAAGTCAAGACAAAAGACCCATTCGGCCTGGTCAATTATTTTTTCTGCTTTGTCTCTGCACATGTCGTAATCGATCGCTTCTTTGCAACCCGGCATCCAATTCAGCCAGCCCGCCCAATTTGTCGGTGAAATAATTGTTACACGGTGACCAAATTGTTTTAAGAAATGTGAAAGAGCAAGTGATGCGCCCATTGCATCAGCATCGGGCTTTTGATGAGGAACTATCACGATTCTTCTGGCCTGCTGCAATAACGGAAAAATGTCCTCTATGGGTTTCATAAACGGCTGCGAAGGTATAAGTTAATGAGCAAATGAGAAAATATGCAAATGTGCAAATGAAAGTTAAACGGGAAGACCATCATTAATTTTCTCATTTTCAAATTATCGAATTTTCAAATTACATTTGCGGCGCTCCAAAAAGAGTCCTTCGAACAAAAAACAAGTATAATTATGAGCAATCGAACATTGACAATGATCAAACCCGACGCTATGAAAAGAGGCTATGCCGGAGCTATCCTTGATATGATGATCAAAGATGGTTTTCGCATCGTGGCCCTGAAACAACTCAAACTAACGCCCGGGAAGGCAGGTGAATTTTATGCCGTGCACAAGGCAAGACCATTTTATGGCGAGCTGGTTGAATTCATGAGCAGCGGACCGATCATCGCTGCAATCCTGGAAAAAGAAAATGCAGTGGCCGATTTCAGAAAACTGATCGGTGCAACTGACCCTGCAAAAGCAGATGAAGGAACTATTCGCAGGAAATATGCATCGTCAGTTGGTGAAAATGCCGTGCATGGAAGCGACAGTGATGAGAATGCAAAAATTGAGGGTGACTTTTTCTTTTCAGCCCTGGAAAGATTTTGATAAAAGTTATCTTTTTAAAAAGCCGTCTTACTTCCGGTAAGACGGCTTTCTTTTTTTGAAATGAATGTCTAAATTAGCGGCACCCCCAATACTACGCAAATGAGATTACTGAAAGCTACTTTTTTCATTTTTACATTCTTTTTACGTTCTGTTTCTTATTCACAAATGGATTTTCCTGCGTTTGGTTCTTTCAGTGGTGAAGAAATAGAATTAAATCATTGTTCTTTTGATCCGGAAGCCGAAGCCATCATATTGTTAGATAAAGCAGTTGTTAGTTATGATGATGACTATCACATGATCACCGAAAGAAGAGTTAGAATTAAAATTTTAAATGACAGGGGAATAGATAGAGCCAACATTATCATCCCTTTTTATCATAAGGATGGTTTTGAATTTGTAACCAAAGTGGAAGCCTATACTTTCAATTTTGATAAATCCAATACGCCATCAATGTTAGCAGTTGATAAAAAATCAATTTATACAGAAAAACAAAATACTTACTATTCCCTCGTCAAATTTGCCATGCCTGCTGTAAGAGCAGGAAGTATTATCGAATACAAGTATGTAAGCACTATGAAACATTATGGTGGGCTGGATGAATGGAGATTTCAATCTGATCTGCCTACCGTGAAAAGCAGTTATTTTCTGCAGGTGCTCCCACGGTCGGAATTTGCTTATACCGTTCAGAAAAAACCGCTTTTCCAGATTATTGTCAGAAATCTGCCGGACAGAGGTACAGTATATTTTGAAATGAATAATATACCGGCATTACGGGTAGAACCTTATATGGATGCACAGCGGGATTACATACAGAAAGTCATATTTCAGCTCTCAGGCTATTCCAATGCTTATGGCAACAAAGAAACAGTCAATACCACCTGGAAATCGTTAGCGTACGAGCTGATGAGTGATAAGCAGTTTGGTGCCCAATTGGACAAAGATTTAAAAATTGAAGAATTAAAACGGCTTATCCTGCCCGAAAATTCACAACACGTGAAATTGAAAACTATTTATGAATTTGTAAAGAAAAATATCGCATGGAGTGGTTATGATGGGAAGTATGCAGCGGATGGTTTAAAAGCTGTATGGGACAAAAAAAAAGGGAATGCCGGAGAAATTAATTTGTTACTGGTGAACCTTTTACATTCTGCCGATATTGAAGCGTATCCGGTATTAGCGGCAGAAAGAAATTTTGGAAAAATTGATACTACCTATCCATACATTGAGCGGTTTAATAAAACTGTCGCATTCGCGATAGCAGACGGCAAACAATACGTGCTTGACGCCACACAAGACAATTGTCCGGCTGGGCTCACCCCTTATCCGATTCTGAACACTACCGGTTTTCTTGTTGATAAGGCTAAGCATAATTTGATAAAAATACAACCCGGTAACAGGTCATATAAAAATTCGATCATTATCAACGGTATAATGGATACAACAGGGACCATCACTGCTGAAGCAAGCGTATCAAGCTACGAATATGCAAGACAATTACGCCTTAATGAGGTTAAAAGTGACAGAAGAAAATTCGTAAGTGAGAATTTTGAAAAACCTTATGAAGGCATATCCGTTGATAGCTTTATGGTGACTCCTCCGGTGCACGATTCATTGCCATTTGAGCAGGTGGTCAGGTATCATCAACAATTAAATGAAAGTGGTGGCTTTACTTTCATTAACGCAAACCTGTTTACCGGCTTATCAAAAAATCCATTTGTTTCTACAGTGAGGTTCACCAATGTAAATTTCGGGTTCCCCTATTTTGTCACCGTCGAGCAAACGCTCAAACTGCCGGCCGGAGCAAAGATCGAATTGCCGGAGGATAAGATGGTAAGGTCAACTGACAACAAGATAGAAGCTGTAAAGCAGGTGAAGTTTGAAAATGGAGAGTTGAAAGTTGTTCTTCGATTCTTTCAAAATATAACCCTTGTGCCCCCGGAATCATATCCTGCTCTCAAAAATTTTTATAAGGAAATGGTTGATATGTTGAATGAACCTATCCTTGTCAGGCTGGGAAAGTAGGGATAATAATTACTGATCCTTCGTTCAAACAAAAGCGGCTGTCTCAAAAGTCCTTGCAAAGAGGAACACAAAGATCACAATGATTGACACAAAGAACACAAAGCATTGAAAGCAAGTACTGACAGCTTCGTGTACTTAGTGTTTTCTTAGTGCTCGTTGTGTTCCAGGAGATGTTTGAGACAGCCTCTGTGTTCAATAATCAATTTTTTCGTCTCTTATTTGAAAGGCAATCTATATCACCCGTTCCATCTTCATCTTATACTTTACCGGCTTAACCGTGTAGCCTTCTTTCCGCAACAGCTTGATCAATCCATTTTCCCCCGCGAGATGCCCTGCTCCTACAGCGATGGTCAAAGCTTTCTCCGGCATGATTGTTTTTAATTTTTTTACCCAGTTGCGATTACGATTATAAATCAAAATGTCCTCATAGTTACCAAGGCCGGTTTCATCTTCTTTTACAAATTCACCAAGCTTTTCAATATCCTGGGCCTTATAGGCTTCAATCATATCTTCAAATTGCTTATCAACCTCTGAAGTTGATCCGCCATCATTGACATACTTCAGCAATTGTTCCGCCTGTAATTTATAAGGTATGCTGTCAAATATCGATGCCTGGTAACTCATGGTTTCAAGTCCTTCGATACGCTTGCCATTTTTCTTCGCTTGTTCCATTATCAGTTGTTCCATCGCAACCGATTCTTCGCAGCCAATTCCTGATTCCATCAATAACGATGAAGCAAGCATAGGTTTATAAGTTTCCAATTTTGAAAAGGGCAATAAGTTACTTTTACTTTCCATGTATTCTTTTACCTTTTCATAATCTTCTTTGCTTAACAGATCGGCAAGTGTTGTGTCATTGCGCATTTTAAAATCCTTCAGCGCCGTTAACATCTCCATCAGGTTGTCCATGTCTACTTCAAAATACACCCGGTCAGATCGTTGAATGACAGCGACCAGGCTATCACCCAGCGAAGCATCGTCTTTGCAGATCATGTGAATAGTTCCATACAGGTACGATGCCCTGGTTAGCCCATTGCCACTGATCTCCCAGAGCAAGCTTTTTTCAAGGGGTTTAGCGGTGGTTTGTGATCTTACAGCGGTAAAACCCACCAACATTGAAACAATCCAAAGAAAACCTTTCAACACATTTTTGTTTTTCATCCATTTCTTTTTAAGCAACGACAAAGATAGCAACATTCCGGGAGGATATAGTGCCACGTGACAGGCAAAAGTGATCAATTCACCACTGCTTCTTCCCCATATAGCTGATCCTTAAATTTCAATGACGGCGATGGAATAAAAGCTCCAATCCCTAATTCATCCCACTTGGCGTCAACGGCCGAAATTGTTGCATCATCTGCCACAATGATATTTGGCCAGTCACGATGGAAGTCATCGAGTTCTTTGGTTTTACGGGTACCATCAAAGCCAATACAAGCGGTATATGAGCTGCGAGCTGCGAGCTGTGAGCTATGAGATAGTTGTTTACAGATGTGAGAATCTCTTTTTGGATCTAAGTTATTGCAGAAACGCCACAACGCGGTCGGGAGATCATTTGCATCAACAGTATGTTCAACATAGAGTATCATCTTCACACCTTCTAATTCCTTTTGGGAGCAGAGCTGTTCGTGCAATTCTTTTATATGCCCTTTCCGGCTCTTTTGAACGGAAATGATCAGACAATGAATTTGCCTTTTTAGCAGTGAGCTATTGACAACTTTTATTTCGGGAAATTTTTCTCTAAGGTCAATTTTTAATTCTTCTCCAAAGGAGTCCATCCGGACATTCTTAATTTTTAATTCATAGCTCTCATCAATCTCTTCTTCATGTTTCGCAGTACCATCAATGCACATCTTTCCCCCAAAACCCAGTTTGCTGCAACTATGATCAAGTACATCCATCGGCCCTTGTGAAAAATAAATATCCGTCGCGGGATTTATATTTTTGAACACATACTTTGCCAATTCTTCATACTGCTGAATTCTTATTTCGCCATCAACCAGCACTAATATTTTATTAAACATCATTTGCCCTGCTCCCCACATTGCATTCATTACCTTCTGTCCCTGTCCTGCATAATCTTTTTTAATTTTTGCAATCACAAGATTATGGAATACCCCTTCTACCGGCATATCCATATCTACTATTTCAGGAACCAGCGTCATTTTGATGGGTGCTAAAAAGATTCTTTCAGTTGCTTTCCCTAACCATGCGTCTTCCTGCGGAGGAATTCCAACAATGGTCGCGGGATAAACAGGATTTTTTTTATGCGTGATAGCTGTGATATG
>DASVAM010000271.1:0-3023 GCA_036376375.1 Chitinophagaceae bacterium | reverse complement strand
TTTCTTATCATGGCTATAATTTTTTATTCAGTTCTTAAACTTTTTACCGGGTTGGCCATTATTGCTTTCAATATTTGTGAACCGATTGTGATCAGGGAAAGTAAAATAATTGCCAGCACGCCAGGAATAAATAAACCCGGGCCAATCGTGATGCGTTGGCTAATAGATTCAAGGATCTTATTAGCAAGCAAAGCTGTTATCGGTATTGCCGCTAAAATTGCAATGCCTATTACCTGCACATAAGATTTTGAAAGCAGGCGCATCAATGATATTGAATTTGCCCCGATAATTTTTCTTATACTTATTTCTTTTGTTTTTGATTGGATCGTAAATATGGTAATACCCAATAAACCAAGACAGGCAATGGTGATACCAAGTATACCAATAAATGCGATCATCCACACCATATCACGATAGCCAGCAAATATGACTTGTATTTCATCATCATAGAATCGACCCCGGAAAGTATGATAAGGATCTATTTTTTTCCAGGCTGCTTCTAAATGTGCAGTTGTTTGTATAGTGCTTCCGGATGCAATACTAATATTCAGGATTGACCAGTTTTCCGGGTTGTAGCGCAACAGCATTGGTTCCAATGCATAATCAGCGGGTTTAAATAAAAAATCTTTAAGGACTCCTTTAATAGTAAGCTCGGTACTGTCACCGATAATAAATGTTTTGCCAACCGCATCCATTGATGAACCAAGTTTAAAGCGTTCAACAAATTTTTCATTCACGATGGCATACTTTTCATACTTCTGGGTGCGGTTTGTTGGAAAATTTTCTCCTGCCACAAGCTGCAAGTCAAAATTGCTTATATAGTTTTCATCAATAAAATATTCACGTACCGGAACGGGGTCTTTTTCTTTGCTAATCCGCACGTCATCAACCCAGTCAGCATAGCTGCCCATAAGTGTAGATATTGCAGAAATTTTTTCGACTCCTGCTATTTTGCGGAACTCGCCAGTGGCTTTTTCAAATGCCAGTCCTTGCAGATGGATATTGAAAATATTCGTTTGTTTGGTGCCGAAATTTATTCCTATTCCATATTCTGTTTGCTTGTAAATAATTGTAACAAGACCGATAAACACAACTGAAATCGTGAACTGGATTACCAATAATGTTTTTCGCAAACGAAGGTGACGGAAGATTTTTAGATTCTGTAATTTCTGCAAAAGCATTAATGGTTTTATTCGCGATAATACAGTTGCCGGTAATAATCCGGCAATTGATCCCAGCACAATAGCAAATGCAATAAAGAACATTATCACAATAGCATCTGTTTTAAAGCTTATGTCAGTTGCACTGATCAAACTAAGGCCGGCAAATTGTGGTATCAGATACTGCAATAAAACAAATGCAAGCAATAATGCTAACAATGATGTAATGACCGATTCAAGAACTACCTGTAAAAAAATATGTTTTCTTGAGCTACCCACTACTTTTCTCATTGCAATTTCCTTCATGCGGCTCATAGCTTTAACAATCGTAAGGTTGGTATAATTAAAGGCTGCCGAAATAATGATCACCAAAGCAAGGATGGTGAAAAACCAAAGCCTTCCCGAAGAAATAGCTTTTCCCATGTTGTTGCTAAATAAAGGGCCGGGTGTAATATCATTTAATGGTTGCAAATTGAAACGGTAACCTGCATCCCTTGTCTCCAGTGGAAGGTTTTTATAATATTTGTTCGCGATCTCGGCCAGTGACGCTTCAACTTGTGAAGCTTTTATACCAGGCTTTAAACGGATATAAGTATAATTGGTATAATAATTATTCCAGTTGTTGGTCGTTTGTTGAACGGTTTTATTTTTCTCCAGAGAAGGTATGGTCGCAAAAGAAGCCAATGCTTCAAATTCAAAATGAGTTTTACCCGGAAATTTATTTAAAACCCCGGTTACTTTAAAAAGTCCAGAGCCACTAACATCTACTGTTTTGCCAATCGCATTACTGCCGGGAAACAATTTTTCACTTAATTCCCTGGTAAGTATGATAGTAAAAGGTTCATTTAATGCAGTGGCTACATTTCCTTCATTCAGTGTAAATCCGAAAAGATCAAAGAAAGAAGAGTTGGTGAAACGCATATTAAAACTGAATCTTCTATCATCGACACTAATATCTCTATGAAGCCCACTATTAAGCATGGTCCATTCTTCTACGCCAGTATAGGTTGAAGTGAGTGTTGCCCCGACCAGGTATGGCGAGGAAGCATAAGGCTCTGAATTACCATCTTTGCGCAATGCATCCGTATTAATGCGGTAAATTCTCCCACTATTGTGATGGAATTTATCATAACTATTTGCATCTTTAATGATTATGATCACTAAAAGACAAACCGCCATACTTAGTGCAAGGCCTGAGACATTGATCAGGGAGAACGCTTTGTTCTTTAGCAAATTTCGCCATGCGGTTTTAAAATAATTTTTTATCATGGCTATTATTTTTATTCTGTTCTTAATGATTTAACCGGGTTTGAAACAGCGGCTTTAATTGCCTGGAAGCTTACCGTTAGCAGCGTGATCGCCAAGGCAGCGAGTGCAGCCATCACGAACACGATCCATTTTATCTCTATCCTGTAGTCGTAGTTAGTAAGCCAGTCCCGCGCCCAGAGATAAGCGACCGGCGCAGCGATAATGCAGGAGATGATGACCAGTAGTAAAAATTCCTTTGAAAGCAAACCCCATAGATTTGTAACACTGGCGCCAAGGACTTTCCGAATCCCGATCTCCTTTGTTCTTTGCTCCGCCACAAAGCTTGCCATGCCAAACAAACCAAGACATGAAATAAAAATAGCCAACACGCCGAGATAAGATGCAAGTTTACCCAACCGCTCTTCATCCAGGAACTTTCTTCCAAATTCTTCGTCCACGAACTTGTAGTCAAACGGCACTTCCGGCACATATTTTTTCCAGACCTGTTCTATCTTGCTTATTGATTGCTGTGCACTTTGAGCAGGGTTCAGTCGCAGAATTGTATTCCACATGTTGGTATCCGCCTCTATATGATATAACGTGGGACGCACCGGG
>DASVAM010000269.1:0-9884 GCA_036376375.1 Chitinophagaceae bacterium | reverse complement strand
CATCCATTTTACCTCGTCTACTCTTTCTGCATTGCCGCGGTTTATTTGCTGAATGAATTTTCCTTCAATATCACTTACAAATAATTCGCCTCTTGAGACAAATGCCAGCTTTTTTCCATCTGCGGAAACATCAAAATCTTCAATATTGCCTCTTACTTCGAAATCTTTTTCTTTCGGCAAAACATTATTTCTAATGATAGATATTTCCAGTTTTTTTGCATTGCCGGATTTTACATCATAGCTCCAGAGCTGGTAATCCTTCTCAAAAACAACCTTCTCGCCATTGGCGCTGACCTGTGGTGTTTTAATGGAAGAAGTAAATTTTGTCAGCTCTTTCTTTTCTTCTCCGTCAAGTGCATAAAGATTGTATTCGCCGTTCGCTTCATCCGAAATGAAATATAGTTTGCCGCTTTTATCTATTGTCGCCGCAAAATCCTTCCCGTCCCATGTTGTGTATTTCTTATGTTGTTTTGTTTTTAAATGATACGATTGGATGTCAGGATTAAACGGTCCTTTATATCTTTTACGTTGCACCTGGCTGATACTTTCCCACGTATCATTAAAAAATATCTCGCCGCTGGTTGGATGCTCGATCAAATTATGATCGTATTGAAAGAAATAATTCCCGAAAACGCGTTGTGGAGTACCACCTTCAGCACTCACTTTAAAACCAGCGACCTGTCCCATCCGGTTACTGTTGAAATAAATTGATTTGGAATCCCAGGTCCAGCTTGTGACTTCATCATTGCTGCTGTGGTAGGTGATCTGCTTTACTTCACCCCCATTAACAGGCATAATATAAATGTCACCATTACCGTATTGTCTTCCGGTAAATGCGATCCATTTTCCATCGGGAGAAACACGGGGAGAAGTCTCATAGCCCTGCATAGCCGTAAGGCGGCTTGCATTGCCATCATTGATATTTGCTTTCCATAGATCACCTTCATAAGCGAAGATCACTGTCTGGCCATCAGGGGTAAGCGTTGGATTTGAAAGAAAGTATGTGTTGCTTTGGGAAAATGTTTGAAAAGAAGATAATAATATAAAAGCGCTGAGTAGGCGGTTCATAAAAAAAAATTTGGGTGACCAATGTACACCCAAAATCATTTAAAAGTCTTGCCGTTAGTAAAATTTTATTGCTGACCCAAAACTTCAGCTAATTTGTTTTCCAGTGCTTCGCCACGAAGGTTTTTTGCAATAATTTTTCCATCGGGCCCTACAAGATAATTAGTCGGAACCCCTTTAATATCAAAAAGCTTTTCAACTTCCTTATCCCACCCTTTCAGACATCTGAAATTGGTCCAGGGCAATTGTTCTTCTTTTAAAGCTTTAAGCCATTTATCTTCTTTATCATCGAGCGATACCTGTACAATAGTAAAATTCTGCGATTTGAATTTTTCGAATACAGTTTTCATATAGTGGTGTTCGCCGCGGCAGGGTCCACACCAGGATGTCCAGAAATCAATAAATAAGTATTTCCCTCTGAAATCTTTTATACTAATGGATCCTTGTTTACCTGGATTGAAAGTATAGTCAGGTATCGTTCCTCCTTCTTTTAAGTTTTTGTCGTCTATCGTTTCTGCCAATTGTCTCATACATTCTTTTCCATCTTTCGACTCTTTGTAGGACGCCGGCATTATCTTCCATAAATCGTTCAACTCTTCTGTATATTTTCCTTTTTGTATTTTATTGATCTGGTAAAAACCCCGAAGCATTATTGCTGATTGCCTCGCGGTCGGATATTGACGGATAAGATCGAAAAAGCCCCGATCATATATTTCCTGAATTGTATATAAGCCTTTGTAATATTCCGCTTCCGCTTTTTGTCTCGCATCCACATTATTTTTATATTTTGCCATTTCTGCATTATACCAGCTTCTGAGGCTATCATCCTGTTTAATTCTTCGAAGAGTTACATACTGGTAAAGAGTATTGAGATCATTCAATTCGCCATCGATAACTATCGCTTCTTTCACCGAATTCCCAACGTTGATCAAAACCTTATCTTCTACGATGATCCTTCTAAAGTCATAATTCCTCTCCTTCATTAAAGTAACAATGTCCTTAGAAAGATATCCTGGTTTATCTGAAATGAAGAGACTTGCGGAGCAAAAATCTCCGTCTATAGTTTTTGCGGTGCCGGTAAAAACAAACCTTCCATTTATAATAGTCGCCCGGATCAACTGCGACCTTTGAATTGAATTTGAATGAATACTGAGATAGGCATATTTACCCTTCACAGATCCCACGAGGTTTCCTTCTATTTTGAACTTAACAATATTGTTTGCAAAACCAGAGAAAGAAAGGAATAATGCAGAGATAAGTAATTTGAATTTCATAACGAAAGGTTCAATTCAAGTTATGAAAACTAACTGTATTCAAGAAAACTATTCTGTATCGATGACTCCGCAGCAGTCTAATATAAATAGAGTCAAACAATCTGACGAACATTCAACTCCTATAGGAGTTGAACCGCAACAATTGCAAAATTCTTCAATAAATATGGGGCCGTTTCAACAATATTCTCCCGCAGCGATCGCCGAGAAAGCAGAGACGAACGATTTGAAGTTAAGTTGCATTCGCTGCGTGAAATAAACAGGTTTTTGCGACACCCTCAGGTTACACCACCACATTGATCATTTTATTCTTCACATAGATGATCTTTTTTGGCTGCTTGCCCTCCAGCCATTTGGTCACAATTGCATCTTTCAAGACGATTTCCTCGACCTGTTGTTGGGTGGCATCTAAAGCCAGCGTTAGTTCAGTTCTTGTTTTACCGTTAATAGCCACGGGATATGCCTTTGAAGTTTCCTTTAAATATTTTTCGTTCCATTTTGGGAACTCTGCATCAAGAATTGAAGCCTCACCCCCGCCCTCTCCTGACGGAGAGGGAGCTTTGCGTAGCTCGGCATACAATTCTTCCGCTATATGCGGTGCGTAAGGCGCTAATAAAATCAATAGCGGTTCAAGAATTTCTTTTTTATGGCATTTCAGATCGGTGAGTTCATTCACACAGATCATAAAGGTGCTGACTCCCGTATTGAAACTAAATCGTTCCGTATCTTCTTCTATCTTCTTAATTGTTTTATGCAGCGCTTTTAATTCTGCGTCTGTTGGAGCCTCACCCTTACCCTCTCCTGACGGAGAGGGAGAAGCAGTCGTCCAAATTGGACCTTTTATATCATCAAAGAATAGTCTCCAAAGTTTTTTAAGGAAACGATGAACACCTTCGATCCCTTTTGTATCCCATGGTTTGCTCATTTCTACGGGGCCGAGGAACATTTCATACATGCGGAAAGTATCGGCACCATATTTTTCACAAAGGCTATTGGGATTAACAGTATTAAAATATCGTTTACTCATCTTCTCAATCCTTTCATAACACAGGAAACTTCCATCGTCCTCAAAAACAAATTTCGCATCAATATATTCTGGCTTCCATTTTTTATATTCTTCTACATCTAACTCATTTCCATCTACTATATTCACATCAACATGCAAAAGCGAAAATGAATGTTGTTTAATGTCAGTTATCTCAATTGAAGGAAAGTATAAATTAACTAGCTTCTTATTAATTCCAGCTGGGTCTAGCCCATCAATATCTGTAAATTCATCTCTATTCATAGAAATGAAAGCAGTTCCAAGTATGTTTTCATCGTGAGATAATAATTGTATTCTTTTGATCAGCCTGCTGCTTCCAACTATCATCCCCTGATTCACCAATCTTTTATAAGGCTCTTCGTGGCTGATCAATCCGATATCAAACAAAAACTTCGTCCACATGCGGCTATACAATAAATGACCGACGGCGTGTTCAGTACCGCCAATATAAAGATCAACCTGCCCCCAGTAATCGGATGCTTTACGTGAACAGAATTCTTTATTATTATCCGGATCCATATAGCGCAAAAAATACCATGACGAGCCGGCATAACCGGGCATCGTATTCACTTCTCTTATGCCACCCTTATAATTTTTCCATTCTTTCAAATTCCACAATGGGCCTTCTGCTTCTTCACCGGGTTTGAGCTCATCCATATGAGGTAATTCAACCGGCAATTCAGATTCGTCAAGAGGATAAGCAACTTCATCTTTCCAAATAATAGGGAATGGTTCACCCCAATAACGCTGGCGGCTGAAGGCTGCATCCCTCATTTTATAATTCACTTTTCGTATGCCGATTCCCATCTCTTCTAACTTGTTTATCACAACATCGATCGCATCCTTCATCACCATGCCATTGATGAAACCTGAGTTCTCAAGAATAGCATCTTTGGTAGGGTTTGCTTCTTCGCCATTGTAATAATTGCCTATGATATTTGTAATTGGGATATTGAAATGCTTTGCAAATAAAAAATCGCGCTGATCACCACAAGGAACCGCCATGATGGCGCCGGTTCCATATCCGATCAATACATACTCTGATATCCAAATGGGGATTGCGCGGCCATCAAAAGGATTCAGTGCATAAGAACCAGTGAAAACACCACTGATCTTTTTCTCCGCCATTCTTTCCCTTTCACTTCTGCTCTTTACATATGCAATATATTCGTCAACTGCCCTCTTTTGTTCCGAAGTTGTGATCTCTTCTACCAATTCGTGTTCTGGTGCTATTACCATAAAATCAACACCGAAAATTGTATCGGGGCGGGTGGTGTAAACTCTTAACGTCAAAGCCCCCTCTAAATCTCCCCCTGAGGGGGAGACTTTTGAAGACTCCGATTTCCTCGGAACTGACGGAAGTTGTGATAGTATCTCTGTTAATTTTACTATAACCGCATGTGCGTCTTTTCTCACTTCTTCATTTGTAAATCTTATTTCTGTAAATCCATTTTCCTTTAAGAATCTTGTTCTTTCTTTATCATATTGTTGAATCACGGGATCATCATGATAACCTCCATCAATCTCAATTGTGGCTAGTTTATCAAGACATGCAAAGTCCACAATATAAGAGCCAATTATATGTTGCCGTCTTATGTGGAATCCAGCTTTATTTGCTCTCAGTAGCCCCCACATGATTTCTTCTTCATGTGTCGGATCATGTCGTTTCTCTTCCGCAAGCTTTTTCGTTATGTTGTACAATGATGGAAAAGCAGTTTCATATCGCGGAGTCGCCTGCTCCCCCTTAGGGGGAGTTAGAGGGGGCTTCTCTATCTCAAAATCGATCTCCGCACCGCTGCTCTTACCGATCCAGTTGCTTTGCATCTCTTTCATGCTCTCACTGAAATCAACTTTTTGCAATCCTTCGAGCAAACGATCTGCATACTCGGTTATCCGCAAATACCACTGGCGTAATTTCTTTTTTACAACAGGATGCCCGCCACGTTCACTTACACCATTGATCACTTCATCATTGGCCAACACTGTTCCCAATGCTTCGCACCAGTTCACTTCACCATAGCCGCAATAAGCAAGGCGATATTCCATTAAGATATTTTGCTGTTTTTTTCCATCGAAGGATTTCCAATCCTTTGCAGAAAAATTCAACAGGCTGGGTTCAAGACGTGCTTCAAACTTTGAATCCGGTATCGGGTGGTTTTTATTTCCTTCTATTTCAAAAGCCGCTATAAGATTCGAAATCGGTTCTGCCTTTTTATTTTGCCGGTTATAAAATGAATCAAACAATCGCAAAAAGATCCATTGCGTCCATTTGTAAAATTTAGGTTCACTTGTTCTTACTTCACGGTCCCAGTCAAAACAAAAGCCAATATTATCAAGCTGCTTGCGGAAGTTGTTAATGTTATTTTCTGTAGAAACTGCGGGATGGATGCCATGTTCGATCGCATATTGCTCCGCCGGTAATCCAAATGCATCATACCCCATCGGGTGCAAAACATTAAATCCTTTCAACCGTTTGAACCGTGCATAAATATCCGACGCGATGTATCCCAGCGGATGTCCTACATGTAAACCTGCTCCACTGGGATAAGGAAACATATCCAGCACATAATATTTTGGCTTAGCAGAATCGTTCGATACTTTATATATCTTATTCTCATTCCACCACTGCTGCCATTTCTTTTCAATATCTCTGAACCGGTACTCCATTCTTCGTTATTCGTTAATAGTTATTGGTTATTTATTTTACCAGCTTTAATACTACCCTGCCTGCCGGCAGGCAGGTATTATCTTCTGTTGTGTCACTCACTTGTACTCCATCAATTCTATTCACCTTTTTTTGCAATTTCCCGCAGCGAACGCAGCCGCTGGAACGACGCTGCGCTCATGCTTTATTTCTTTGCGAACGTTGCGTGAAAAAGTCCAATAAGATTACTGAACGTTGAACACTTCTCTTTCGCCCAGTGCCGGCTATGCGTCGTCCCGATTAAATCGGGAAGCAAACCTGCCTGCCGCAGGCAGGGATGTGAAAGAAGACTTAAAAAAAGATTTTCTTCACAACACTCAAAAATATCAATGGTTATTAATCGTTAGATGAGTCCCAAAGGGATCCCTTCGGGACAACAAATTTACGGAGTGCCCCCCATATTTTGGGAACAAACCCGTTACTTTGCCCGTCCGAACGATGTTCATGATCATAATCACTGTCTTAATTGTTCATCCGGGCGGACCAATCCTTAAAAACCTCCGAAGGATTTCTTCGGAAAAAACAAAGTACTCATGGTCAAAGCAGGAAAAGCTTCTATCAAGCGCGGAAAACCATCTTATTTCATGTCAATCCTGGGCGTTACCCTTGTTCTGTTCCTGATGGGCATACTTGGATTGATCACTATCAATAGCCGCAAGATCATTACCAGCCTGAAAGAAAGTTTAGAAGTTCAGGTATTTCTGAAACAAAATATAAAAGATACTGCGAGGGAACGGTTGCAAAATTACATTGCCGCACAACCGTACGTGAAAGAAATAAAATACACTGATAAGGAAACTGCCAAAAAAGAGTGGATGAAAACGGGTGGTGAAGATTTTACAGAGTTCATCGATAATAGCCTGTTGCCACCGAGTATCGATTTTAAATTGAAAGCTGATTTCCTCGACTCAGCCAGACTGGTTGCCATTAAAGAAGATATTTCGCAATTCCCCATTGTTGACGAAGTGAAATACCCCACAGCCGTTGTTCAAAAAATGACTTCCAATCTCAATATGGTGAGCATTTATTTATTGATAGCCGCCATACTGATCTCGGCGGTGGTCATCATCCTGATCGATAATACAATTCGGCTGGCGATGTTTAGTAATCGCTTCCTGATAAAAACCATGCAAATGGTAGGGGCCACCCGCTGGTATATTGCCAAACCACTTGATATGAGGGCCGTGATCAATGGCGCCATCAGCGGCATTATTGCAACGGCGATCGTTTATTTGCTGGTGATCGGTCTTGAAAGCTTTTTCGATGGCTTTAAGGCATTAAGAGATACCCAATCACTTCTCCTCCTGGGCTTAGTTTTAATAGTCCTGGGTATTTGTATCACCGTCTTCAGCACCCATCGCAGTGTACTGAAATATCTTCGTATGAAGCTGGATGAATTGTATTAGACCACGGTCGACAAACCACGGACCACAATTTTGCAACGAACTGTGGACTATTGACTCTGGACTGTTGACTTTCCTATTGTATTAGACGGTCGACAGACCACGGACCACAGGTTTGCAACGGACTGTGGACTATTGACTCTGGACTGTGGACTTTCCTTATCTTGCAGCCCTAAAATTCAGGTATGAGTGAAAAGAAACAGGTAACAACACCGGGTACATCGGGTCTGTTTGAGAAACAAAATCTGTGGCTGATGCTGCTGGGTGTTGCAGTAATTGCTATTGGCATGCTGTTGATGGTAGGGGGTAAAAGCAAAGACCCTAACACTTTTAATTATGACGAAGTTTATAGCCCCATCAGGATCAGTGTGGCGCCTGTCCTAATTATAATCGGTCTGGTGATCGAGATCTATGCAATTTTCAAAAAACCAAAAGCATAATTTGCCAATGTGCAAATATTGCAAATGTGCAAATGGAAAAACTAAAATCTTAAAAACCGCCAATTTGCAAATTGGCACATTTGCACATTAGCACATTCACTCATGACTATTATAGATGCCATCATCCTTGCGGTCGTTGAAGGCCTGACCGAATTTTTGCCCATCTCCTCTACCGGCCACATGATTGTTACCAGTTATTTGCTGGGGATTCACCAGGAAGAGTTCACCAAATTATATGAAGTTTCGATACAGTTCGGCGCTATTCTCGCCGTCGTTGTTCTGTATTGGAGAAAATTTTTTGAATTCCATCGGTGGCAATTCTATGCAAAACTTGTCGTCGGCGTTTTACCGGCATTGATACTTGGCTATTTATTTTCGGATAAAATAGATGCACTGCTTGAAAGTCCTACAACAGTTGCTGTCACAATGCTCGTCGGTGGCATTATACTTTTGTTTATTGATAATTTGTTCAAGGTTCATACAATTGAATCGGATGACCAGATAACTTTTCCCAGGGCCTTTTTAGTTGGTTGCTGGCAGGTGCTGGCGATGATCCCCGGCATGAGTCGCAGTGCTGCTTCAATAATTGGAGGCATGCAACAAAAATTTACAAGACACCTGGCCGCTGAATTTTCTTTTTTCCTCGCGGTGCCCACCATGCTCGCCGCCAGTTGTTATACGATTTTTATAAAGAAATGGAGCGGGGGAATGAAAGGTTATGAGATCATCGGGCAAAGCAACGAGAACATGGTTTCATTCATTGCGGGTAACATTGTTGCCTTTGTTGTCGCGATGTTGGCCATCAAATTCTTCATTAATTATTTAAAGATCTATGGCTTCAGGCCTTTTGGACTTTACAGGATCATTGCCGGGATTATCCTGCTTTCCATTATCCTGAGCGGCGTGATGGATACAGATTAATCTTTTCTCATTATCTTCCACCTGCTAAAACCACCTGCATGCAAACTGCTTCAAAAAAAGTTGTGAATGGCTGGGCCATGTATGATTGGGCAAGTTCATCCTATAACCTTGTAATCACTTCAACAATTTTCCCGACCTATTTCGAAGCCATAGCTGTTGATGACGCAAAATTGTCAGGGTCGACTGTTACATTTCTTGGACGTCAGTTTGAGAATTCATCGCTTTATAATTATGCCATTGCAGTGGCTATGTTCGTTGTTGCTATAATGTCGCCAATACTTTCATCTATTGCCGATTATAAGGGCAACAAGAAAAAATTTCTCAGCTTTTATTTTACTTTAGGAAGCATTGCGTGTGCCGCTATGTATTTTTTTCAGAAAGACACTTTATGGCTTGGAATCGCAGGTATCATCATTGCCTGCATTGGTTTTTGGGGTGCACAGGTTTTTTATAACTCATTTCTTCCCGAGATCGCTTCGATGGAAGATCGTGACCGCATCAGCGCAAAAGGTTTTGTATACGGGTATATCGGGAGTGTTTTATTGCAGCTTATTTGTTTTGTGTTTGTAATGATGCCGGATACGTTTGGAATTACCGAAGATAAAGGAGCCCAAATTTCTTTTCTCTTTGTGGGTGTCTGGTGGTGGAGCTTTGCGCGTTTTGCACTTTCAAGATTGCCCAATCCGGTTCCTGCTGGCAGCGGTGATCAGCATAATATTTTAACCAAGGGCTATAAAGAACTAAACAAAGTTTGGAACCAGGTAAAACACTTGCCCAAACTAAAAAGGTACCTGCTATCTTTTTTCTTCTATAATATGGGGGTGCAAACAGTGATGCTTGTTGCTGCCATATATGGTAAAGGCGAACTTGAATTACCGACTAAAAATCTCATTATTGCCATCCTTATTATTCAACTGATAGCAATACCCGGCGCCTATGCTATTTCATGGTTGTCGTCAAAGATCGGTAACATTAAAACATTGATGATATTGGTGACATCATGGATCATTGTTTGTATTGCGGCCTATTTTATGC
>DASVAM010000266.1:0-14795 GCA_036376375.1 Chitinophagaceae bacterium | reverse complement strand
AAGCCGCCTGAGAAAAAGAATTAATAATTAGTAATTAATAATTAAGAATTGATACGATTTTCCTTTATAGTTATTCTTTTCTTATCACTAAATTTATTTTCTCAACCTAAGCCCAAACATAATCTTGTATTTGATACATTGGCTAAAAGATGGGACGAAGGCATTCCCTTGGGAAATGGCTGGTTGGGTGCATTGATCTGGCAAAAGGAAGATAAAATAAGGTTGTCATTGGACAGGGTTGACCTCTGGGATGATCGTCCTATGCCGGAGATCGATAAGTTGAAATTTACATGGGTAGTTGAAAAAGTAAAATTGAATCAATATGATTCAGTGCAAAAGATAGGGGATGAGCCTTATGAAAAATATCCGGCGCCAACAAAGATCCCCGGCGCTGCAATGGAATTTGAGCTTGATAAGATCGGCAAAGTAAAAAAAGTATCACTTGATATTTCAAATGGATTAAGTGTTGTTGAATTTGAAAATGGAGTTACCTTCAATAATTATATTCATGCAACAAGGCAGGTGGGATATTTTGGTTTTGAAAACATTACGGACGATATCACTCCTGAATTGATCATCCCCAATTATAATACAGGTAACAGCGGAAAGACCGGCAATAGTGTTTCAGGGCAGGGTCTCGGGCGGCTTGGCTATGAAAAAGGAACTCTAAAAAGGGGGATCGGTTATGTTCTTTATCATCAGCCAACATGGAAGGGGAATTATTATGAAGTGCTGATCAAGTGGTATCATTTCCCGGGAAAAAAAATCATTGGGCAATGGACGATCACGAATAATCAAAAAGCATCACTGCCTGAATTAAACCCCCTGGTAAAAGAACCGACCGGCTGGCCGTCACATATTGCATGGTGGAATGATTATTGGAAAAGATCATCCGTCATGATGCCCGATTCAATTTTAGAAAGACAGTATTGTCTGGATATGTACAAGTTCGGTTGTGTTGCAAGAAGTAATACACCACCGGTATCATTGCAGGCAATCTGGACAGCAGATAACGGAAACCTGCCCCCCTGGAAAGGCGACTTTCATCATGACCTCAATACCGAGCTAAGTTATTGGCCCGGTTATTCAGGCAATCATCCTGATCTTACAGAAGGATTCACCAACTGGCTTTGGAAAGTAAAAGAGGAAAACAAAAAATGGACGAAAAATTATTTTGAAGTTGATGGGTTGGATGTACCGGGTGTTACAACAATCAGTGGCAAGCCGATGGGAGGCTGGATACAATATTCAATGAGTCCGACAACAAGTGCGTGGCTTGCGCAGCATTTTTATTGGCAGTGGAAGTATAGCATGAATAATAGTTTTTTGAAAGAGAAGACTTTGCCTTATTTGAGTGAAGTCTGCAAATACCTTGAAAATATCAGTTCGATCAATGAAGATAAAAGATCACTTCCTTTAAGCTCTACCCCTGAGTATAACGACAATAGTATTAAAGCCTGGTTTCCTGACTGGACAAATTATGATTTGGCATTGGTAAGAAATTCATTTGAAATGCTGACGAAATGTTACTTCGTTATAAAAAAGGAAAATGATGCTAAGTATTGGTTGGGACAAGGGTCAACACTACCCGAATTTAATTCAAATGAAACTGGTTTAACAATTGCATTTGGTCAGAATCTTGAACATTCCCATCGCCACCAAAACCATTTGCTTGCGATTCATCCTTTGGGCTTATTGAATGTTGATGACTCTGCACAGAAAATTATTATTGAAAACTCTTTAAAGCATATTGAAAAACTCGGAACAAGAAAATGGGTGGGCTATTCCTTTTCATGGATCGCTTCTATTTATGCAAGAGCTCAAAACGGAGACTCCGCAGTAAGCAATCTAAAAAAGTTTGCCACGAATTTTGTTTCTCCCAATAGTTTTCATTTGAATGGTGATCAGAAAGGAGGTCAATATTCAGATTTTACTTATAGGCCTTTTACATTGGAAGGAAACTTTGCTTTTGCACAGGGGGTTCACGAAATGCTGTTGCAAAGTCATAAAGATTTTATTGAGGTGTTTCCCGCCGTTCCAAAAGAATGGAAAAATGTTTCCTTCAAAACATTAAGAGCAGAAGGAGCTTTTCTTATTTCAGCAAAAAAAGAAAACGGAGTTCCGACCGAAGTCAAAATAAAATCAGAAACGGGCGGAGTAATGAAATTAAAAATTCCTTTTAAAACCTGGATCAATACAGGAATCGAACGTTCAGAAATAAAAGTGGTAAATGGCATTGCAGAAGTTAAAATGTCGAAAGGACAAACGATCACGTTCAAAAATGCCTTTGAATGAATTGAAAAATTGTCAAATGGTTAAATTGTTATAAACCAAACAATTTGACAATTTAGCCATATAACAATACGAACTAAAGATCATTTTCCTTTAAAGGCGGCTTTTCTTTTTTCGAGAAACGCAGCGGTGCCTTCTTTCATATCATCCGTATCAAAACAATTCCCAAATTCTTCGATCTCCAGGTCAAATCCGTTAATTGATTCATCGTAAACAGCATTGGCCGTTTTGATGCAAGCCGCGACTGCTAATGGTGCTTTGGTGTTTATTAGTTCAAGAACGGACGTTGCTTTTGCCAATAGCTCTTCTTGTTTTACTACGGAATTTACTAATCCATATTGCAAAGCCGTATGCGCATCGATCATATTTGCACTCATCAACAATTCCAATGCTCTTCCTTTTCCTATTAATTGGACTAGCCTCTGGGTGCCGCCGTAGCCGGGAATCAGACCAAGATTTACTTCTGGCTGGCCAAATTTTGCATTTTCACCCGCTATCCGAAAATGACAAGCCATTGACAATTCGCATCCGCCGCCGAGGGCAAACCCGTTCACCGCAGCGATAATTGGTTTGTTGCAACGTTCAATTTTTGAAAAAATATCCTGGCCCCGCTTCGCCATGGCCACGGCCTCGGTTTTACTATATCCTTTGAATTCGCTTATATCAGCGCCGGCTACAAATGCTTTGGGTCCTGCTCCGGTAATGATCACAGATTTGACCTCAGGATTTTTTTCAATGTCATTCAATGCTTTATCAAGGTCAGTAAATACATCTTTGTTTAGGGCATTTAGTTTATCTGGACGATTGATCGTAATCGTTAGAACATTATTTTCGAGAGAGGAAAGCAGTGTTTGGTACATCATTAATTTTTTTCAAAAGTAGGGATAAAAGAAAAAGCCGTCCCGCTGAAGCGGGACGGCTACTAAACCGTCCTCTATTTTAATAAGGCTAAATTTTCTAAAAAAAATTATCGCAAATACCGGGCCTAAATTTTCATATGACGAGGGCCAGCAGGATAACTGCCGCTGCTACCAGCACCATCATTGTTATATCAGTGATTAGTTCTTTCGATATTATTTTTTTCCCTTTACGCATATTCGTCACTTTATAATGTTCAAATCTTATGCAAGCTATTACACGAAGTTGTAATAGGAATTTGCTTTTAGCGAATGGTAACTATTACTGAGCAAATGGCGGGAAAATCCTTTCGGTGAAATTTTTCCATAGAACATTGTCCGCAGAGTAACCAGCAAATGCCATTGAATAGTATTCACCGACAATGACCATTTAGCGATTATACTTTCACCTCATAAAATAATTGTTTATGAAAAGTATAATTTTCTTCGCTTCTATTTTAAGGATAGTATTGATCACAGTGATCATTGCGTTTGCTGCGTATGCAAATGCACAAAATGTTGCAATGAATACAAATGGCGCAGTTGCAGATGCAAGCGCTATGCTGGATGTGGCAAGCACATCAAAGGGATTTCTTCCTCCGAGAATGACAACGATTCAGCGTACAGGCATTCCATCTCCTGCAAATGGATTGTTGGTTTTCGATATTGATACGAAAACGTATTGGTATTATTCGGACGGGTGGAAGGAAGCTGCAAATAGCGGCGGTGGCAGTTTCAATCTTCCTTATAGTGGTTCCTATTCGGATCCGTACAAAGTGTTTTCTATTGCGAACACCGGTTCAACAAATGGTTCCAGTGCAATTTACGGAAAGAGCGGAACCAATTTCAGCGGATGGCTGATTGACTATACGGCCGGTATCTGGGGAGACAATACTAATTCCAATGGTTATGGGGTATTAGGAACGAGTAATTCAGGCATTGGGATCTTCGGATCATCTTCGCAAGATCATGGAGTATATGGGCGAACTTCCACTATGGCGGGTTATGCTGGCGTGTATGGTACAAGTTCCAATAGCAACGGTATTGGTGTAAAAGGTGAAGTGAATAATGGAGGATATGCAATTTATGGAGTCAATAATGGCGGTCAGGGAAGCGCTGGTTATTTCCATATCAATAATACCGTAAATGACGATGACGCTGTTCAGGCACTTACTGTTGGCACCCGCAGAGCTTTAATCGCAAGAATTAATAATTCAAACAGTACAGCGGAAGCATTTCACACAAGTACCAATGGAAAGGGACGGGCTTTATATGCAGGCGCTACAAACGCGTTAAATACAGATGATGTTGTATTTGTTAATAATGCCGGTTTGGGTAGTGGAATCCATGTTTACTCTTCACAAGCCAATGCTTTTAATTGGTTGATATATGGTGTTAATAATGGGCTTGGAGGAGGCTTGAATTTAAATATAAACAATGCGAATGCAACGGCTCATGGAATTCAGGTAGTTAATGATGGTAGCGGCAGCGGAATTTTTGCCAGATCCGTGAAAGGCAATGCTGGCTTCTTTTGGAACGAAAATGTTTCAAACACATCTTCTGTGATTCGCAGCATTAATAATGGAAGTAGTCTTGCCGGAGAGTTTTCAATTAGTAATGAAACAAGTTTCAGCTCTGTTTTGATGGCGACCACTAATGGTACAGGGCCGGGGATTGTAATAAATAACACAAATGCAAATGCCGTGAGCAGTCTCGCCACATTCAAAAAGAATGGCGCTTCTAAGGCCCGTATTGATGGTACTGGTAAGGGATTCTTTAATGGCGGTACGCAAAACAGCGGCGCTGATATAGCTGAAGCTTTTGACGTTAATGGCAATCGATATGAATATGAAGCAGGAGATGTACTGGTTATTTCAATCGATAAAGACAGAACTGTTGAAAAATCAAACGGTGCATATTCGACGTTGGTGGCTGGCGTATATGCTACCAAGCCTGGTGTATTGCTAACAGAGGAAGAAATTGAAACAGATATTTCTGATAAAGTGCCAATGGGTGTTGTTGGTGTTATTCCAACCAAAGTTTGTGTTGAAGGTGGTGAAATAAAAAGAGGTGATCTGCTGGTTACCTCATCTGTTACTGGCGTAGCGATGAAAGCAGATATCAATAAAGTAAAACCCGGGCAAGTGATCGGCAAAGCATTAGAAAATTTTACTTCTAAATCAGTGGATAAAATAAGAGTGCTGGTGAACGTAAGATAAAATCAATCAATAACTATAAAACATTTCAATCAAATGAAAAAGCCGTTTGCAAATGCAGACGGCTTTTTGTTGCTACACTTCAGGGGCGTCTTCAAGGACCGGATCCCTGGTTATAGTCATAATTCCGGATATGTGTATTGGTACGGACATCCGGATGATCTGCGCATCTATGACCGTGTACTTATAATTGTTGAAATAATAAGCTATCATCATTCTGATCTTTATTCAAGTATTTATTAAACCTCCGCAATAGTGGGGCTTTCTATTTTCCCGGTCAATCACTATGCCGCACCGTTAAGTAGTATTTCCAACACGTCGTTGGTTTGTACATATAGTTTTACTGTTGTAAGGATGGATATGAAAAATATCAGTAAATAAAAACCAATAACCATCAAACTTTTTAAAACGAACATTTAACCATTTAAACATTTCAATCAATGAAAAAACAATTTCAATTTCTCGCCGCAACGTTTATTACAGTTGCGTTTATTTCCTGCAGCAAGCAGGACATTAAAGAACCGCTGGAACAAATGTCAGCTGAGGAGCAAACTGCTGCTAATAGGCCTGGCGGACCTATTACGATCGATCCTTTATCTATCGGTCTTGAAGGTCGTTTTGAATTCAATTCCAATCTGAAGGATCATACGAAGCAACTTGCAGATGGAATAGCTTCCCGCAGGACCGGAGCCTCTTATGGTTTTGACAGGAAAGGCAACTTTAAAAGTGCAATTTATTTCGACAGTACCTATTCGGTAAAAATTAAAGGTGTACCCCAACAAACCAACACGTCCTTGTCAGTTTGGATCAAACCTGCTGACCTGAACGGCGCTGGTGGAATTGCTCACAATGACTCGTATTGGGGACCGCTCCTGAGCCAGTTCGGACCTTCGTTAGCATGTGTAGTTGCTTTGATGTCGGATAATCCTCCCTATGGTATGATCCAAAATAACCAGGGGGATTATTTTAGCATTTACAACGCAAATTGGCATCATGTCGTGATTGCCTATAATGGGTCATACATAACAGTGTATATAAACAACGTTTTAAAAACCTCCATCCCGCATACAGGGTCGATTCCGCCGAACCTGGTTGAGTATGTCCTGGGATGGGCACCCATCAAAAAATTCTGGAAGGGTCATCTTGATGATCTCCGCTTCTATAGCCGGACACTTTCGGCAGCTGATGTTCAAAAACTTTACAATCTATAAACGTATCAAATTATTAACTATTAAACCTTAATCAATGAAAAAGCAATTATTAATTCTGGCAACTGTATTCGTAACTGTGGAATTTATTTCCTGCAGTAAGGAAAAAGTTGAAAGCAATCTACCAGACAATAACGGAGAAATCACCACCAAAAAAGGCGGCGGTGGGTTTACTCCTGTTTCCAATAAAGGTCTGTTGGGTCGATTCGAGTTCAATAATAATCTAAAAGACATGACCGGGCAGCTCCCCGAAGGCGTTTCAACTGTAAACCGCGTACTCTATACCGAAGACAGAAAAGGGGCAGCAAACAGCGCTATTCGGTTTAACGAGGCATATGGGGTTGATATTAATGATGTACCCACATCCCCTGAGGCTTCTTTATCCGTTTGGGTAAAACATGATTTACCTGTTACTCCGTATTGGCATTTAGTTGTGGCGAGCATGGACGGGTTTATTATTCAACAACATCAGTCCATATTTAATTCCAGCTACTACTATCCCGGCATCAGTGGGCAAAGCGTGTATGCTTTTCCCATTGACAATAAATGGCATCATTTTGCGACGACATTTAACAATAACGAGTTACAATTTTATGTTGACGGTATTCTTATTGGAACATCACCAACGCCTTCCGGTATTGGTCCTTTTCCATTACTTAGTTATTATAAGCTTGCTTACGGAAATGATGTATTTTGGAAAGGGGCCCTTGATGATCTGCGCTTCTATGCAAGAGTGCTTTCTGCAGGTGAAATAAATACTTTGGCAAATCAATAATGCTTTATTAGTAAGTTGGCAGATTCATTAGCCGTTTTGCATTTGCGAAGCGGCTTTTCGTTATGAAGCTTGCATCGTCCATAACATTTGCTACGCTTTGTTGTAATTCTGCTACGATTCATTTATTAAGTCAACCAATTCATAGGGTTAATTTTTTTTCCCGCTGTTGCGCATTGCATTTTTACAGTGTAATTAAACTATTAAATAAAAAATTAACTACTAAAAATTAAGAAATGAAAAAGCAACATTTGATTTTCGCAGCAATCACAGCAATCGTATTTACTTCCTGCAGCAAGGAAAAGATCGAAACACCCCAAACAAACCAACCGGAAGAAATTGCCGGGGCCCGCGGCGGCGGCGGCGGAATTATTGGTACATCTTTAGACGTGGGTTTGTTGGGCCGTTTTGAATTTCAGGGAAACCTGAATGATTTAACTGGACAAATTAAGCCAGGCACTCCAGAAAATGGGACGCCAATTTATGGTGTCGACAGAAAAGGAGTCAGGAACAGTGCTATAACTTTCAATGAAAAATATGGTGTGATCATGTATGATGTACCGCTGGAACCAAATATGTCAGTATCATTTTGGATGAAGTATGATATGGCGATAGCAGACGTTGCAATAAGTTTTGTAGAAGGTTCACGTCGTTTTTCCTTCACACACTTCGAAAATAATAGATTCCAGGGAGGTTATTGGAACTTTTCTACACCAGGATCTATTATGTCAAAGCCACAGTCTAATAGCTGGCATCATATGGCTGCAACCCGCGATAATAACACCTATAAATTCTATATTGACGGAAAACTGGTAGGCTCAAGTGCTATTCAGACGTCTACCGCTGACCCAAATACTACGAGCGAATATACTATTGGATATTGCTATAATGCAGGAGTTAGATATTGGAAAGGTAGTTTGGATGACCTGCGTATTTATAACCGGGTAATCTCTGCCACCGAAGTCCAGGCATTATTTAATCTTTAATTTATCATGGACCTTAATTTCTCTAAAAGCCGCTTTGTTATGCAGAGCGGCTTTGCCATTTAATTGCCAGAAGGAGTTGCAAATATTCCGACTTGCTGGGATCAGCCCATGCTTTCATCTTTCAACAAAATGAAAATGAATTCAACAGCAGCTTTAACAAATTTGCCTATGGAATTGTTCAACAAGCTGGAACTACTCCGATCAATGGTAATTGACACCACTTCGTTGGAACCCGTGACAACGCGTCGATGAAATTATATATTGACGGTGTTTTGATTGCAACCACCGCCTCGCCTGTAGTAGACTTTGGTTCATGGATGTTCCATAATTATTCGCTTGGCTATGGTGGCGGTTCATTTTGGCAAGGCAGCCTGGATGAGGTGCGTTTTTATAAGAGAGTGCTCTCCGCTTCAGATGTCATTGCGCTAAAAAATCTTTAAAATAATTCCTCTAAAAGATTTTGAAGTCCGCTTTGCGGGGCTTTTTCTATTTCCGTCTAATAACTGTGCCTTGCCGTTAAATAATCTTTCAGACAATTCCCTTCGCGCGGCTCATACTTTTACTCTGTGAGTATTTGACAGGGGTTCTGAAAGTTTTAACCACTTAAACATTCTGTAAAATGAAGAAGCCATTTCAAATTCTAAACATAGCCATTGCCATAGTGCTTGTTTCATGTGGTAAGCATAATGCTGAAATTTCCGGCATGGTCAAAAATGAAGGAAAAGAACTTTCAACAAACAATTCTATAGCAGCGAATGAACCTGATCTTTTGTTGATTGATATCGAAGGACAGCTCAGGTTTAATGGGGAGCCTGGACAGGGTGCAATGCTTCGGAGTCGGCCATTAGCGGGTAACATGTCCTATAACATTGATAAGAGAGAAGAGGCAAAACCATTGGTAGATTAAAAGAATATCCTGTCTACACTTCATCCGAGCTTAGCTACCCTTCAATTATTAAAATAAGCAGGTCGGAGGCTTAAATTTTTTTTGCCAAGTTCTTGTCCGCATTTTTACATTGATTAAATAATTAAATATGCCGATCAAATGAAAAAGCAATTTCAAATCTTAACAATAGCGATAGCCATCGTGTTATTTTCGTGCGGTAAGCACAATGCTGAAATTACCGGCGCTTTCCCGGCCGGTATGAAGGAATTTTCAATAAAGGGTCCTGCGCAGGTGAATGAGCCCGATCTTTTGCTGATGGACAATGAAGGACGGATCCGGTTTAACGCTGAACCGGCGGACGAGGAAAAGAAGCTTTTTAATCTATGGGTGAAAAGAACCTCATTGACAATTGATAGTGACAAGGCACAAGATCCGGCTATTGCAAGTGTGTCTTACAGTGTAAATTAACTTCGGCCATTAGACCAATCATATTTGACGAATTTACGGAGCCGTCCCGCTAAAGCGGGGCGGCTTTACCGTTTAATCGCCAGTAGCGGCCGCAAAATAATATTCGGAGCTCCGGATCCGTATGTTTCAATAGATTAACTGCAAGTTGCTACCTTAGAGATATTAGCTTCTTTATTTTGATGGATAATGACCAGGTTGATCACCATACTGACCTTTTGTTTTTTTCTACAAGATACTTCCGCTCAGCCGGGCCTGAGCTTTCAGCATCTTAATACCTCCAATGGTCTTTCTTATATCGGCGCAACAGATATGTGTGTTGATCAGCGCGGTAATATATGGATCGCTACAGGATATGGTCTGAATATGTTCAATGGCAAAACAACGGACAAATATTTTGCAACTGAACATCCGGAGCTTGGGAGCAGCAACATTCTGCAAGTGCTTTGTGATAAGAATGACCGTATATGGGTGCTAACCGCAACAGGAAATGTGACTGTGCTGGACGAAAACAGGCAGTTTCACAGGGTAACAATCTATGAAAGCAATGAGTTTGTTAAGACCGTATGGATGCTGAGGACAACCAATTCTGGCATATCGTTATACACTCCAAAGGGGAACTATACTTTTAAAAATAATACTATTAAGAATAACGATTCGATTGATAACAGAGAATTCATTCATTTACCGATAAAAGGATTTCATGAATTAGGTTTAAAAGGGAAGAACCGGGTATTTAATTATGATAAGGATCATTATTTATTGATCTATCCTGAAATCCTTCTAAAGATCAATTCAAAGACAAATACGGTGGAGAAAAAATTGGCTGTCAGTCATTACAAACCATTGATAAAATGGGGCCATGATGAACTGTTATGTTTTGATCAGCGATCAAATGAATTGAAAAAGATCAATTTCGTTACGGAACAATCAGATGTGCCTTTCAGGAACAGCAGGGACCAATTTGGGAAGCCAGTTTCAGGAATTTTTTTAACGGCTGCCAAAATAAATGAATCAAAATATTTGTTCGGGACGGAGACTTCAGGTATTTACATCTATGACATTTTATCCGGTAAATTTTTTAATTACAGGCATGAGTTTTCCGATCCGGCTTCTATCGCCAGCAATCATACCGATGCTGTTACTGCAGGAAAAGGAGGATGGGTTTTTGTTACGAGCATACCCAATGGTATCAGTTATTTTAATCTTAATGAGGTCGTAAATAATCGTTATATTTTTTATGATGCGAAGGGCCAGGGCTATGATGGTTATATAGCGGGTATTGCAACAAGGGACAACAATACATACTATTTAGGTACTGTAAACGGAATGATGGAATGGAACCGCAGTACAAATAGAACTGAGTTTATTGATTTGAAAACACCCGATGGACGGTCAATATGGGGAAACAAACAGGTAGGAGCCATCGGAGTGGATCATAGAGAGCAAATTTGGGCCAGTATTCATGACAGTGGTGTAGTGGTAATGGATAAGAATAAAAAGTTGCTGAAGTATTTTGAAAATGATCCAAATGATAAGCGAAGTCTTAAAGTAAAAAGAGTAAACCGGATCTTAATTGGCCCCGATGAGCATGTATGGCTTTGTGGTTACTATGGAATAAGCCGTATCGACCCGGTAACTTTCAGGATAGATAATTTTGAAAATACGCCACTCGCTACGTTTGACAGCCTCCATGTGGTCCCTTTATGGTTTACGGACAAAAACAATCTTTGGATGGCTGCGTCGTTTGATGGTCTGTTTCATTATAATCTGCTTACAAAAGAACTATACGAGGTAGAAGCATTCAAACGATATAAAAAGGATGGAATACTTGATCTCAAAGTTGATAGAGCAGGTACAATCTACATTGGTAACCGGGCAGGCGTACAAATATTTTCTAAAGATGGTCATGTAAAAGAATTAAACCAGAGAAATGGATTGCTGGTTGACCGGGGTGAAGGTTTATTGATCGACGGGCATAACAGGGTTTGGATCGGCAACGATATTGGTCTTGTCTGTTATAATCCGGCTGATTCATCTTTAAAAATATTTGATGTTCGTTATGGATTGAGTATTTATGGTTTCCGGCTTGGTTCTTATGTAAAAGCGCCGAATGGGGAATTTGTACTCGGTACACCCCGGGGCATTCAATATTTTCACCCCGATTCGTTGTACAATAAGAAAGTCAGCCTCAATATTTCAGTTACAAAAATTGAAACAAAAAATATTAATTCATCGCTGTCCGGAAATGAAACGTTCAACTTACGCGCCGGTGATAATAATGTCAGTTTTCATTTTGGTAGTGTAGATTATAGTCCGCATCTGCGTACCTATTACGAGTATAAGCTGGTGGACATTGATAAGGACTGGATAAAGGTTGCTGATCAGAATTCCGTTCGCTATAATTCATTGCCGGCCGGTAAATATGTATTCAAAGTAAGGATCAGCAATGATAATAAGACCTGGCAGGATGCAGGCAATGAAGTTACTGTTGTAATTGCTGTGCCATTTTATCAGTCATGGTGGTTTAGAATACTGGCAGTTATTATAGGGTCAATGGTGATATGGTATGTGATAAAATATTACCAGGGAAGGCACCAAAAACAAAGAGAAGAGCTGGAAACAGAGCTGGTGATAAATTATTTCGCCTCGCAGATAAACGGCCGTTACAAAACAGATGAGTTATTGTGGGATGTAGCGAGGAACCTGATCGGTAAGCTGGGATTTGAAGAATGTATGATCTACTTATGGAATGATGATAAAACCGAATTGGAGCAAAGAGCAGGTCATGGCTCCAAAGGTTCAATGGAAACAAGAAAGGATAGAGAAGGTTATAATATTCCCAAAGGAAAGGGTATCGTTGGCGCTGCTGTGGAAAGCAAGCAAAATTTATTGGTAAACGACACTTCAAAAGATAAGCGGTATTTCACTGTTGATGAAAAAGTCATGTTGAGTGAACTTTGCGTTCCACTTATTCACGACAATGAAGTGCTGGGGGCTATTAACATAGAACACCATCAAAAGAATTTCTTCACTCCCAAGCACCTGAAAATGCTTTCTACCATTGCAGTGCTGTGTGCTAACCAACTCCAGCGTATTCGCGCCGAAGAAGAAAAGCAGCAGGCAAGAATAGAGGCATTGCAAAACAAACAAAAGGCAGTAGAAACGAGGCTGCAGACATTGCGTCTGCAAATGAATCCTCATTTTTTGTTCAATGCCCTGAATTCTATTCAGCAGATGATACTGGCGAATGAAGAGATGATCGCAACAAGATATCTCTCCCGGTTTTCAAAACTGTTGAGAACTATCCTGGTGCATAGCGACAAGGAGTATGTGTCTCTGAAGGAAGAATTGGAGATACTTACTTTATACATAGAGCTGGAATCAATACGTTTTAAAGACTCGTTTAACTACACGATTGACTGTGATGAGGAGATCGATACAGATGAAATTAAGCTCCCTACTTTACTGATACAGCCGTTTGTTGAAAATGCGATCTGGCATGGATTGATGCATAAGGAAGGAGAAAGATCGCTGACCGTAAGGTTCTCTGAAAAAGAGGAAAATATTTTATGTGTAATTGAAGACAATGGCATTGGCAGGGAAAAGGCAAGTGAGACAAAACTTACAACAAAGCAAGGAAATAAACATACGAGTAAGGGAATCGCAGTTTCCTTAGAAAGGTTGCATGCTATGGGGAACGGGAGTGGCGATCATGGGTCAATGCAAATAATCGACCTTAGAGATGAGCACGGAAAAGCAAGAGGAACCCGGGTAGAAATCATTTTTCCAATTCAAAATAATTGATCATGCTTAAAG
Source organism: Chitinophagaceae bacterium (assembly GCA_036376375.1). Classification (GTDB taxonomy): domain Bacteria; phylum Bacteroidota; class Bacteroidia; order Chitinophagales; family Chitinophagaceae; genus VBAS01. The sequence continues at coordinate 1,255 of DASVAM010000266.1, read as the reverse complement.
TACTTTTAATCGATGACGAAGAAAGGGCAACCGATGCGTTACGGCTCATGATAGAAAAAACAATCCCTGAAATTAAGCAGGTGCTTGCGTGCAACGATTCGCGGCAGGCGGCTGAAATGATACATGCCTACCAGCCCGGCCTGGTGTTTCTGGATATTCAAATGCCGCACTTGAACGGATTTCAGTTATTGGAAAAATTACCTAACAAGAATTTCAAGATAATTTTTACTACAGCGTATAACGAATATGCGATACAGGCTATTCGGTTCAGTGCTTTTGATTATTTGTTGAAACCTATAGATTCTGAAGAATTGCAATCCTCTGTCCATCGCTTTTTAGAAACGAATGAGGATTACCGGCAACAATTTGATCTTCTGAAAAATATTATGCATAATATCCAGGCGCCATCGGCAGATGAATTCAGGCTGGCACTACCTACAAAAGAAGGTGTTCATTTTTTAATGCCCCATGAGATCATCCGTTGTGAAGCAGTCGGTAATTATACCAAATTCTTTGTAGAAAAAGGCCGCACTTATCTTATTTCAAAAACCCTCGGCGAGTATGATACGCTGTTAAATCCTCATAATTTTATTCGCACACATAAGAGCCACCTGGTAAACAAGAAATTTATTTCATTCATTGATCATGATGGATTTGCCGTGTTGAAAGATAATAGCAGGGTAGAAGTTAGTCGCAGGAGAAAAGAGGAAGTGATCAGCTCTTTAAAATAGAATGAAACACATAGAAGCCCCGACTTATAAGATATAACGAGCTTCTATGTGTCATTTCTCATAGAAATGAGAGCCAGGGATGAAGGTTCACTTTTCTTATTCTCCGATTAAAGTTTGGAATTATTAGTTATCGTTTGCCCTTGGACAGGTGCACCACTCCCTCCACTATTCACCATTATCTTTTGTGTTTCAAACCCCGGAACTTTTAATAAGTACATCCCTGAGCGGATGCCATTTACTTTTTGCTGCTGTTGGTTCACTACACGGAATTGCTGTATTTGTTTACCATCGATTGTATAAAGGATGGCTATGATTTCTTTTTCAATTCCATTTACGCTGAACCAGAAATTTCCGTTGTTAGGATTAGGTCCCACGGTGATCTTGCCTGCAGTTAAATTTCCAAATCTATTTGTTGGTTTTCCCGTAAGTGTTTCTTCTTCGTCAACAGTACTCACAAGTAAGTTATTGTTGCCACCGCCTTTTCCTTTTGTTTTTCCTGCTATTGTGATCACATCAGAATAAGT
>DASVAM010000288.1:0-6701 GCA_036376375.1 Chitinophagaceae bacterium | reverse complement strand
AGATATTTTGAAACTGACAGGTATTGGGTTTTTAGCGGCGATTCACTGGGTCACATTTTATGGTTCGATTAAATACGCCAATGTTTCGGTGGCATTGGTCTGTTTTTCCGCCGTTGGCTTTTTTACAGCATTGGTTGAGCCGTTGCTACTTCGCGTAAGAATGAAATGGATAGAAGTTTTTTTAGGGTTAATGGTGATCGCAGGCATTTATATGATCTTTCATTTCAATCCTGAATATAAAACCGGCATCATTCTCGGACTGATCTGTGCATTGCTGATGGCTTTTGTGATGATCTATATTCGTGAATTTGTGCAGCGCATCAACCCGCAAACAGTACTTACTTATCAACTCAGCGGTGGCCTGGTCACACTTTCCCTATTGATGCCTTTCTATATGAATCAATTTCCCACTGACTATATTTTCCCTGACCTGAATGATTGGATGTGGTTGCTGGTGCTGGCCTGGCTTTGCTCGGTGCTGGCATTCCAGTTTTCTGTTTATGCCTTGCAAAGGTTAACGGCATTTACCGTCAATCTTTCCTTTAATCTTGAGCCTGTATATGGGATCTTCCTGGCGATCGTTTTATTTGGTGAAAGCCGCGATTTTGACTGGTCATTTTTTGCGGGTCTTGCACTGATCGCTGCTTCATTGATCATTCATATAATAATGTTGTTAAAGAAAGAACGAAAAATAGTTTTGCAGGATGCAGTTGACCAACTATCATAAAAATATTGTTGACTATTACGAAGTATCCGAAAATGCGTATAAAGACAGCTGGGATCTTAATAACAGTCTGGCGATTCACTACGGTTACTGGGATGAGAAAGTAAGAAACTTCTCGGGCTCATTGCGGCGGATGAATGAAATAATGATGGAGACGGCCAAAATCAGATCTTCGGATAGGGTATTGGATGCCGGATGCGGGATTGGAGGCAGCAGTATCTATTTGGCTGAAAAGGTCGGGTGCCATGTTACCGGCATCAGTTTAAGTGAAAGGCAGATCCAACAGGCAAGAAATTTAGCGAAAGAAAAAGAGGTTGAGGCTAAGGTTAAGTTTGAGGTGATGAATTATTGTGCCACATCTTTCCCGAATGAAAGCTTTGATGTTGTCTGGGGTTGTGAAAGCATTTGTTATGCCGATGATAAGGAACAGTTCATCAAAGAAGCCTACCGGTTATTAAAGCCCGGCGGAAGATTGGTCGTTGCCGATGGATTTGTAATTGATATTAAGAACAATGATCAACCGGCGATCAGGAAATGGCTGGATGGCTGGCAGGTAAATTATCTTGAAACCGCAGACCGCTTCCAGGCATTTATGACTGGAGCCGGATTTAACAATATTTTTTCCAGGGACATTTCCCCATTCACTGTTCACTCATCAAAACGATTGTATAAAATTTATTTTCTTGCCAAGCTGTATTTGTTCTGGAAAACAATGACATTTTCCAACAGCTCTAGCGAAATGCAACGAAAGAACATTGATGCATGCAGGTACCAATATCTTGCAATGAGGAATGGCCTATGGCAGTATGGTTTGATTGTGGGTACAAAGCCCTGATAGTTTTCCTCTTTACACTTATCTTTAGCATCGTCAAAAATTTTTCACATGAGGTATTATTCAATTATCTTTTTCTCACTTTTCACTTTTCACGTTTCACTTGCGCAAAAAAAGCCACTCGATCATACTGTATATGACAGCTGGCAAAGCATTGGCGAACGAATGATCAGCAATGACGGTAAGTGGGTGGTTTATACGATTAATGTACAGGAAGGCGATAATGAACTTGTAATCCAGTCCGCCACGGCGGATGCCAGGTATAAAAAATTATTTCCAAGAGGTTATAATGCCGTGATATCTGAAGACAGCCGTTTTGCAATTTTTAAGATCAAGCCATCTTATAAAGACATTCGTGAAGCAAGGATCAAAAAGAAAAAGCCGGATGAGATGCCGAAGGATTCTCTTGCTGTTGTTGAGTTAGGAAAGGATTCGGTATATAAAGTATATAAAGTAAAAAATTTTAAGATTCCTGAAAAGGGTTTTGGATGGGTGGCCTATCATTTGGAAAAAAAACCTGAGCCTGAAAAACCAAAGCAACCTGCCGCTGACGGCAACAAAAAAATTATTGATAGTTTAAAAAGAACAATTGATTCATTGCTCGTGATAGTCAACCTGCCACCGGCGAAAATGGGGAAAAAGACAAAGATCGGCGAGGGTAAAGATGATAATGAAGAGATGGTAACTGATAGTTATGACTCTTATGACCCCCTTCTCAACTCTTACGAACTGGACGCCGAAGGTGATGATCCTGCTACCCCTGCAGGTCCTGAAGGTACCGACCTGGTGTTGCGAAATCTTTTAACAGGTGAAGAAAAGGTCTTTCCAGTTGTAAGTGAATATTACTTTGATAAGTACGGTAAAAAATTATTGCTGGAAACAACAAGGAGTGCAAAAGACTCACTGAGTCAAGTATCCGTTGTGTTGGTCGACCTTGGAAATATGCAAAAGAAAACGATCATTACGGGAGGAAATGATCTCAAAAATTATTCTTTTTCTGAAGATGGTTCACAGTTGGCTTTTGTTGCCGAAAGAAACGCAAAACCGAAAGACCTTCAGAAGTTTTATAAGCTATGGTATTATAAGGATGGAATGGACACTGCTTCAATGATCGCTGATAAAAATTCAGTGGGTATGAAGATCGGTATGACGGTAAGTGAGTTTGGAGCAACATCTTTTAGCAAATCAGGCAAGCGTTTGTTTTTTGGAACGGCACCCATACAGGCTCCAAGAGACACAACACTGGTTGAATTTGAAAATGCCAAACTCGATATTTGGCATTATAAAGATGATTACTTGCAAACCGTTCAGTTGAGTCGTTTACAACGCGACCTCCAGGAGAATTTCCTGGCAGTTTATGATATTAATGAACATACCATTAAACAACTAGGCTCAAAAGAATTGCCAACGGTTTACCAGACCAATGAAGGTGACGGCGAGACTTTTGTTGGTGTAACAGATTTTGGTAAGCGAATCGAAAGCCAATGGAAGGGAACTACGCTGAAAGATATTTATGCGATCAATGTTGCAGATGGTTCAAAAAAATTGGTGACAAAAGACCTGCACGGGATTATTACACCTCAATATGTTTCACCAACTGGTAAATATATTATGTGGTATGATCGCAAAGCAAAGAACTATTTTGTTTACGATAATAAGGGTATAAGAAATATTACTTCAAAAATAAAAGTGCCCCTGTGGAATGAAGAGTATGATAGTCCAGATTATCCACCGCCTTATGGAGTGATGGGTTGGGAGAAAGATGATGCAGCCATTTATATCTACGACCGTTTTGATATTTGGAAGATAGGAATGGGAGGAGCGGGGAGTTTAACAAACTTAACGATGGGTAATGGAAGAAAATCCAAAAGAAGGTATCGTTACCAGGTAACAGATCCCGAGAAAAGATTTTTTGTATCTGACGAAAATGTATTGCTGCGGTCTTTTAATGAATCTACAAAATCAGGGGGGCTGGCTGATATAAGAATGGATCAAACATTTTTTAAAGATTATACCTTATCAGAAATAAATTATTCATTTGGCCAGTTGACATCGAAGAGATACCGAACTTTTTTATACACGAAAGAAAATTTTAAAGAGTCACCTGATTTGTACTTGTGCGACCCACTTCCTACATATGATATTTCTGATCCAACTAAAATTCAATCGATTCGTGCTAATGAAATAAAACTTTCTTCAATCAATCCGCAGCAAAAAAATTATAACTGGGGCACGGCAGAATTATTCAAATGGAAAGCATACAATGGAAAAGCAACAGAAGGCATTGTTTACAAGCCTGAAGATTTTGATCCAAAGAAAAAATATCCTTTGATCTGTTATTTCTATGAAACATTAAGTGACGGTTTATATACTTATCATCCGCCTTCGCCAACACCAAGCCGGTTAAATATTTCATTTTTTGTAAGTCGTGGTTATGTTGTGCTCGTGCCCGATATTCATTATGGCACAGGCCACCCTGCAAGAGATGCATACAATCATATCGTAAGTGGCGCAAGGGCCTTGGTAAAAAAAGGATTTATTGATAGTACAAGAATGGGACTGCAGGGACAAAGTTGGGGCGGTATTCAGGTTGCTCAGGTGATTACTATGACCAAACTTTTTAAAGCTGCATGGGCAGGCGCACCCGTCGCAAATATGACAAGCGCTTATGGTGGAATAAGATGGGAGAGCGGTGTGAACCGCCAGTTCCAGTACGAAAAAACACAAAGCAGGATCGGCGCAACGCTTTGGGAAAAGCCAAATTTATATATTGAAAATTCTCCCTTATTTCATTTACCCAAAGTAACTACGCCGCTGGTCATTATGGCCAACGATGCCGATGGTGCTGTACCCTGGTACCAGGGAATTGAATTGTTCACTGCAATGCGCAGGTTAAATAAGAAAGTCTGGATGCTTACTTACAATGGCGAAGCGCATAATCTTGTGGAAAGAAGAAACAGGAAAGATATCCAGCTCAGACAGCAACAATTCTTTGATTGGTTATTGAAGGGCGATATTCCTGCGAAATGGATTACGGAGGGTGTCCCCGCGGTGAAAAAAGGAAAGGAGTGGGGGTTGGATTATTAGAAACATCTTTGTAAAGTTTATCAGTATGTAAAGTATATAGAGTATCGATAGTAGTTCGTGGTCCTTAGACTTTATATATACTCTAAATACCTATGTACTTTCATCACGCTGCCTGGGTACTGATATATTTCACCAAACTTCTTTTAGCAACGGGGAGAAGTGTTTCTTCAACAGGGAAACTCAGTTCTACCTGTATCGCATATACAGCAGGATTCGGAAGCTGGCTGCGATACTTTATCAATTCTGATTTGATACTTTCAAATGTATTAATGAAATTTTTATCCCAGCTATTTACATAGGCTGTTTTCATACTCCTGTATTTCTCATCATGTTTTTCAAAGAAAGAGAGACGATAATGGTAAACCAGCGTTTGTTTTTGCGCGGTTGTATTTAGAAAGAAATAGCCTTCCTGTGTATCAAGCGGAATGATCCCTACAGGATTAATGATGATCTTGTCTTCTACCAGCTCATAGATTTCCACGCCGCTGTTGATCGTTCCTTTCATTTTGTTCGCGGAGTAGTTGATGATATCCTCCAGTTCCTGCATCAGTTCATCATCTTCGATCATTTGTTCATACAACAATTGAAGTTTTTCCATTTGGAAACCGTTCAGCTTTTTAGGGAAATGTTCCTGCAGGTATTTTTTGTTCTCACGAAAGGCAACAAGGTTATTAAAATGAAAAATGATATCGGAAAGCTGCGGGTAGAGCTTGCTTTCGTTGAAATATTTATTCACTTCTTTAAGGTAGGCCAGCAGCGTATATTTTTTTAGCTCAAAATCAATATAGCCTTCGGCAAACCACGTTTCGGATAATGATTTCATAGACTTTCGTTTGGGTTAGTTACTGTAATTTATAAAAAAGACTTCGAAAATTAAAAGTAAGTTTACCTTAAGTTTGTTAAAAGAAATATCATGCCAAGGATAATATTGTATCTGTCGCTCATTTTTTTTTCCTCTTGTGGATCAGTCAAGTATTACATTGTTCGACATGCTGAAAAAGAAACGGCATCGGCCGGCACCACGATGAGTACACCAAATGATCCGCCGCTTTCGGCTGCGGGGAGGGTTAGAGCTATTGAATTGAAGGAAGCTTTAAAAGATAAAGGGATCAGCTATATTTTTTCTACAAATACCATTCGAACTATTGCTACCGCCCAACCTTTGAGTGAATTACGGGGGGCTACAAGAATCGAATTGTACAATACCCGGGACTCACTCGATCATTTGATCCAAAAACTAAAGGAGATCAAAAAAGGAAATTCATTGATCGTGGGACATTCCAATACGGTGGATGATATTGTAAACAAGCTTTGCGGAGCAACAAAAGTACCGGGCGACTTACCTGACTCAGAATATGACAACCTTTATATCGTAACAAAAAAAGGCAACCGGTATAAGTTTGAGAATAAAACTTATGGTACCCCAACTAAATAGGCCCTTTCCCCGAAGGTGAACTTAAGGATAAGATTTTTCATTGTTTTGATAAACGCTGACCGAGAGATTACTTAATGTGAAAGTTTTCTCCCCTTCCCATCTGGAAGGGGCTTTAGCAGAATCTTTAATTTTAGTAAATGGTTTTTGGGGTTGGGCTAATATTCTCTTTCGCCGTTAAAGTTCTCTAACTCTTTTGCCACCGCAGTAAGGAAAGTAGCGCCAAGACTTCCATCAACAATGCGATGATCATAGCTCATGCTTAAATACATCATATGACGGATAGCGATACTGTCACCCGCGGGAGTTTCAACGACAACAGGACGCTTTTTTATAGCACCCATGGCCAGAATTGCAACCTGTGGCTGATTAATGATCGGTGTTCCCATCAAGCTGCCAAATGTACCGACGTTTGTCAATGTAAAAGTGCCACCTGAAGTATCATCAGCTTTTAGTTTCCCGGTTCTTGCATTATCCGCAAGCATGTTTACTTGTTTTGCCAATCCAACAAGATTCAATTGGTCAGCATTTTTAATTACAGGAACGATAAGGTTTCCTGATGGCAAAGCAGTAGCCATACCTATATTGATATCTTTCTTAATAATGATCTTATCGCCATCCAAAGA